>JBKJMF010000412.1:0-16032 GCA_046596525.1 Devosia sp.
TTTTCCGGCTGTTCGGGATCAACCAGTTCGTTCCCGGCACCAATGGCTGGGCGGCGGGCGACGGGCGACGGCTGATGAGCCCGGCGGGCAGTCCGTCCTTTCTGGCGCTGGTCTGCTACGAGGCGGTATTCCCCGGCGATATCGGCGACCCCAGGGACGCCCAATTCATCCTCAATGTCACCAACGACGCATGGTGCGCGTGCTGCGGGCGGTGGAGACCGGGCTGCCGATGCTGAGAGCGGCCAATACGGGCCTGAGCCTCGCCATCGACCCACTGGGGCGGGTGACGGCGCAGCTTGCGGCGGGGGAGGCCGGAGTGCTCGATGTGGTGCCGGACCAACCGCTCAGTGGCGGCACGATCTTCGAGCGGGTGGGCGACCTGCCGTTCTGGGCGGCGGTTCTTGCCGGCCTCGTCGTGGCGTGGTTTTCGTCGCGGCGGCCACGCCGCGTCGCATGAATATTCGCATGAATATTCTCTCGGCGAGCCGTCCGGGATATAAAGCTTTCTTTATATAAGCCTTGACCGCGTCCGCGCTGAGTGGCAGAAACCCTGCCATCCAGGCAAATATCTGCCTTTTAGAGCCATTTTTGGGGGTTTCACCGTGGCGCGGTCATCCTACCTCTTCACTTCGGAGTCGGTTTCCGAGGGACATCCCGACAAGGTCTGCGACCGGATTTCCGACGAGATCGTCGATCTGGTGTTCCGCGAAGCCAAGAAGGCCGGCATGGATCCTGCCAAGGTCCGCATCGCCTGCGAGACCCTGGCCACCACCAACCGCGTCGTCATCGCCGGTGAAGTTCGCGTCCCCGAGACGCTGCTGAAGAAGGGCAAGGACGGCAAGATCCTGCTCGACGCCTCTGGCCACCCGGTAGTCAATCCGGCCAAGTTCAAGTCGACCGCCCGCAAGGCCATCAAGGCCATCGGCTACGAGCAGTCGGGCTTCCACTGGAAGACCGCCAGGATCGACGTGCTGCTGCACGGCCAGTCGGCCGATATCGCGCAGGGCGTCGATGAGGCCGGCAACAAGGATGTCGGCGCCGGCGATCAGGGCATCATGTTCGGCTATGCCAGCCGCGAAACCCCGGAACTGCTGCCCGCACCGATCTACTACGCCCACAAGATCCTCGAGGCGCTGAACATCGCCCGCAAGGCCGGCGAGGGCGCCGCGATCAAGCTCGGCCCCGATGCCAAGAGCCAGGTCACCATCCGCTACGAAAACGGCAAGCCGGTCGGCGTCACCCAGATCGTCGTCTCCACCCAGCATGTCGACGAGACGCTCACCTCCGAGGACGTGCGCCAGATCGTCGAGCCCTATGTCCGCGCCTCGTTCCCCGAGGGCTGGATCAGCGCCGACACCGTCTGGCACGTCAACCCAACTGGCAAGTTCGTCGTCGGCGGTCCCGATGGCGACGCCGGACTCACCGGCCGCAAGATCATCGTCGACACCTATGGTGGCGCAGCCCCGCATGGCGGCGGCGCCTTCTCGGGCAAGGACCCCACCAAGGTCGATCGCTCGGCCGCTTACGCGGCACGCTACCTGGCCAAGAACGTCGTCGCCGCCGGCCTCGCCGACCGCGCCACGATCCAGCTCAGCTACGCCATCGGTGTCGCCAAGCCCCTGTCGATCTATGTCGATCTGCACGGCACCGGCAAAGTCGATGAGGGCAAGCTCGAGATCGTGCTCGGCGAGGTCTTCGACCTCAGCCCGCGCGGCATTCGCATCCATCTCGATCTCAACAAGCCGATCTACGCCAAGACCTCGGCCTACGGCCATTTCGGCCGCAAGCCGGGCCGCGACGGTTCGTTCAGCTGGGAAAAGATCGACCTCGTCCCGGCGCTCAAGGCAGCGGTCAAGGCAGCCGCCTGAGCCGTTCCGGCCATCGCCACTTCCACAAGGTCATCCCCGCGAACGCGGGGATCTCCGTTTGTGATTACCCGTGTCGAGACGGAGATTCCCGCTTTCATGGGAAGGACTCCGTGCTAGTGGGACGCCCATGACTGACAAACCCCACCATCCCCTGAGCGTCTCGGGCGAGCCGCGGGCATTTTTCGGACGCCGCTCCGGCAAGCGCCTGCACAAGGGGCAGGACCGGCTGTTCAAGGATCTGCTGCCGACGCTCGAGATAGCGCTGGGCGATGCGCCGCTCGATCCGGTTGAACTGTTTCCCGAGGCGAGCCGCCGCGAAATCGAGATCGGCTATGGCGGCGGCGAGCACCTGTCGCTGGAAGCGAGCCGGCATCCCGGGACGGGTTATATCGGCTGCGAGGTGTTCTCCGGCGGCATTGCCAAGCTGTTGCAGCAGATCGACGACGAGCAGCTCACCAATATCCGGCTGTTCACTGACGACGCGCTGAAGCTCCTGCAGAAGCTGCCCGATGCGAGCCTCGACGGCGCCTGGCTGCTCTATCCGGACCCGTGGCCGAAAACGCGGCACCACAAGCGCCGCTTCATCTCGCCACAGACGCTGAGCGAACTTGCCCGCACCTTGAAGCCGGGTGCGTTGTTCCGCTTTGCCACCGATATCGAGGACTACGCCAACTGGACGCTAGCGCACATCCTGAGGGCCCCGGATTTCGCCGTCGCGCCGGAACGGCCGAGGATCTGGCACGAGCCATATGCGGGTTGGGAGCCGACGCGCTACGAGCATAAGGCGCGCGTCGAAGGCCGCCTGATCAGCTTCTATTTCAGCTTTGCGCGTCGCTGAGCGGCCCGCCTTACCGCAAGTTAATGGAACGTTTAGGCAACCGGCCATTGAAATCTGGGCGGGGCCTCTGGAAAACGCCGCCTCGTGAACGATATGCGCCATGGGGAACTCGCGCCAACCGGCAACGGCTGGCCACCAATATTGTGGGGAGTTGGCGTATGCGTCAGCAGAACCGTCCGCCCGTCAACCAGGCTGTGATCGAGGAACTATTGACCACTCGGAACAGCAAATGGACGCTCACTGTGGTGCTGCACCTGCGGCACGACACTTTGCGTTTTTCTGAGCTGCAGCGCGACATCGGCACGATCTCGCAGAAGGCGCTGACCGCTAGCCTCAGGGCGCTGGAACGCGACGGCTTCGTCAGCCGTACGAGCTATGCCACCATTCCGCCGCGCGTCGATTACGCGCTCACCGAGCTAGGCGCCGAGGCGCTAAAGGCCTTCGAAGCCTTCGAGGCATTTGCCGGGCGCCACTGGCATCGGGTGGTTGAGGCGCGGCAGCTGTTCGACGCACGTGACGCCGATCAACTCGAGCCTCCGGTGCTGCGAATCAGCACCGGCCGTTGATCCCCCGAGGTGATGAGCCTCACCGGGGATCAGCGAGTCGGCAGGCACGTAGCCCGCCGACTCGGATGATCGGCATTAGTCGAAGAAGTTGTCGACGAGCAGCGAGCCCTCGTTAACCGGAGCTGCCCTGACGCCCGTGTCGAGCTTGCTCAGCACGCGGGTGTTGCCCTGTACCGAGGACTTCACCGGGGTCAGCGTGTCCTTGTAGAAGTACTCGAAGGTCGAGGAACCGTCGGCCTGCTGAACCACGGCGCGGATGACGTTGTCGGTGTTCTCGTAGACGTCGGTGGCGTTGATCCCCTTGTGCTGCAGCTGAGTCACGAGGAAGTCGCTGTCGAAGCTGGAATCTTCGGAAGCGGCAAAGGCCGGCACCGAGAGGCCACCGACGAGGAGCAGGGCCGCAAGGCCAAGAGCTGAAGTCTTCATTTTCATTGTCCCTTTCATTTTCTGGACAACTGGGAGATCGGACTCCCGGCCCGGCTTCGCAAGAGACAGAATCTGCACCTTCGGCCCTTGAAATTCTGTAATATGTGCAGAGGGTTACGCGACGGAATGCCACCATCCGTTGAGAAACCCACCTCCCTAAAGGTGGGTTGGTTGCCTCAAGGGTACCGTAGGTCGCAGCAGGGGTTTCGCGAGGTTTTGAGCATCGGTTCGCTATCGCTTTGCGGGAACCGGGAGCACATTTGACGCGTCTCAGAACGACAAGGAGGCGCGCTGTGCACCAACCCGTGAGAATCCTAAATATTCAGCAAGTGACGCATAATGTGCGGCGCTACGTGCTGGAAAAGCCCGCCGGCTACCGGTTCGAACCCGGCCAGGCCACCGAACTGTCGCTCGACGAGGACGGTTGGCGCGACAAGAAGCACCCCTTCACCTTCACTGCGCTCAACGACTGGGACTATCTCGAGTTCACCATCAAGAGCTACTTCAACACCGGCGGCGACGGCATGACCGAGCGGCTGTTCGGCTATGGCCCCGGCCAAAAGCTGGTGCTGCGCGACCCCTGGGGCACCATCACCTACAAGGGACCGGGCACTTTCATCGCCGGCGGCGCCGGCGTGACGCCGTTCATCGCCATCCTGCGGCAGCTCAACAAGGACGGCAGACTCGCCGGCCACCGGCTCATTGCCTCCAACCGCAAGGCCGAGGACATCATCCTCCGCGATGAGTTCGAGCAGATGGATGGCCTCGAGGTCACCTGGACGGTCACTGATGAGCCGTCCGCCAAAGGCGTGCTGCACGAGCGCATCGATGAGGCGTTCCTCAAGCGCCACGTGCGCGACATCAGCCAGAGCTTCTACCTCTGTGGTCCTGACCCGATGGTGGCGGACCTAAAGGCGGCGCTGGGCGGGCTCGGTGCGACGGCTGAGGCGTTGACCTGGGAGAAGTGACAGCGCCCTCAGCGGCCGCCCCATCGCATCAGGAGCGGCACTTTCGGGCCAACGACATGCAGACATAAGAAAGGCCCGGCGCAATGGCCGGGCCTTCTTTCCTCCGTACCGCTTACTCTGCCGGTAGCGGTTGCGCGTCGGCGGGGATGCGGTTGCCCTTGCCGGAGAGGGCCCGCTGTCCCAGGAGTATCGTGAGCAGCGCCAGCGCGCCGGCCACCACCGAGACGATGAAGCCGTTGCTCGCGCCGTAGGTGTCCACCACCCAGCCGGTGACGAACGAGCCCAGCGCCATGCCGATGCCGATGCCGGTCATCACCCACGTGATGCCTTCGGTGAGCATCGCCGCGGGCACCCGGCGCTCGATCAGGCCGAACGCGGTGATGAAGGTCGGCGAGATGGCGACGCCGCTGACGAACACCGCGAGCGCTAGCATCGGCACACTGTCGACGAACAGCAGCGGCCAGGCGGTGACGGCGATGATGGCGAGGGCGATCGCCAGCTGCTTTTCGAGCGCGAGCTTGAGGTTCAGTGCCCCGACGATCAGGCCGACGACGAACGAGCCCACGGCATAGACACCGATGACGAGGCTCGCCGCGCCGGGCTCGCCCAGCTCCTCGGTGATCGCCACCGCGCTCACTTCGGCCGTGGCGAAGATCGCTCCGACGAAGATGAGAGCCAGGGTGAGGACCTGCACCGGCCGCTGCCGGATAGCGGACTGCCCACCGCTTGCGGCCCCGCTGCCCGACTTGGGCTCAGTGCCTCGCTGCGCAACGAAGGCCAACCCGCCAAGCGCCAGGAGCAGCGTGCTTACCAAGAGCCCGGCCTCGGGGAACAGTGCCACCGACAGGCCCACCGACACCGAGGCGCCGGCAATATAGACCAGCTCGTCAGCCGAGGACTCGAAGGCAAATGCGGTGTTGAGCTCCGGCTTGTCCCGGAACAGTTCGCTCCAGCGCGCCCGGATCATCGCCGGGTAGCTGGGCATAACCGCTGCGGCGAGCGAGGCAGCGAACAGCGTCCAGATCGGCCACTCCTGGTAGGTCGCCAGCATCAGCACGGCGAAAGCAACGACAGCGATCAGCGTGGTCGGAATCAGCACCCGCGACTGACCCAGCCGGTCGACGAGGCGCGAAATCTGCGGCGCGAACAGCGCGTTGGCGAGGGCATAGGTGGCTGACACCGCCCCGGCCAGCCAGAACTCGCCATGCGTCTGCGACAGCATGGCGACGATACCGATCGGCGCCATCGCCATCGGCATGCGGGCAACGAAGCCGGCGGCGGCAAAGCCCTTGGCGCCGGGCGCCCGAAATATCTCAAAATATGGATTTGGCATGACGATCCCTCGACATTTTGCGAGCCACGGACTACATGATTGACATACGCGGCGTATGCAAAACATCTAGTGACATACGTGACGTATGTCAATTGGCATACGTCACGTATGTGAACTAGGCAGGCCATGGCTCAGAGAACCCGCAGTGAGATGATCGTCGAAACCCGCGCCAAGCTGGTGGCGGCGGGCCGCAAGGCCTTCGCCGAAGTCGGCTACGCCGAGGCCTCGATGGATCACTTCACCTCCGATGTCGGCCTGACGCGCGGCGCGCTCTACCACCATTTTGGCGACAAGCGCGGCCTGTTCGAGGCCGTGGTCACCGAGATCGACAGCGAGATGACGGCGCGGCTCAAGGCACGCGCCGCCAAGGCGCCGAACGCCTGGGAGAGCTTCGTCGAGGAAGGCATCGGCTATATCGAGATGGCGCTCGAGCCCGAAATCCAGCGTATCATGCTGCGCGACGGCCCAGCCGTACTCGGCGATCCGGCTTCCTGGCCCAGCGCCAATGGCTGCATCACCGCCATGAAGCAGAGCCTCGAGGGGCTGCTCGAAAGCGGCGTGATTGCCGACGTCGAGCCCGAAGCCACCGCCCGCATGATCACCGGCGCCTCCTGCTACGCGGCGCAGTGGATCGCCAATGCCGATGATCCTGCCGCTATCTCCCGCCGTGCCACGGCCGCCTACCGCCGCCTGCTCGAAGGCCTGCTGCGCGACCAATGATCGACCGCAAAGTGGCAGACCAGATGCTGCCTCAAGCTTCGATCGCCGCTTCCAGCCGGTTGGGGGGTCAGTTAGGGCCCGTCCTCTTGGTGTGCGAGCGGAAGCTGCTTGGGCTCTGGTTGGTCCGGGCCTTGAAGCGCTGGGAGAAATAGAACTGGCTGTCGAAACCCACCGCGTCAGCGATCTGTTTGATTTTGAACCCGGTGCGTCGAAGCAGTTCGGTCGCGCGCTGCATGCGTAGGCCTTCAAGGTACTGCTGAGGGGTCTGACCGGTTTGCTCGCGGAAAAGGTGGGCGAGGCGCGAGGAGGAGAGGCCGACGGCGCGCGCGATGTCCGCAAGCGTGACTTTCCGGGCGAGGTTGCGTTCGAGATAGTCCATCGCCCGACTGATGCGCTCGTCGTAGCTGGACGTCTCGGCAAGCGGGTTCTGGAGATCGCAATCGAGAAGCAAGGCCTCGAAGGCATTCACGGCGAAAGCATCGCTGCGCCGAAGATCGCCGGTGAAGAGGCGGTGCACCTCACTGAAGCGGTCCATCGTGCCGGTATCGAGGAGCGTGAGTTTCACGAGCCCCGGTCCGACCACGGGCCAGTTGAGCCACGGCAGCCAGTGGGCGCGCGGTTGAAAGTGGGCCCAGAGCAGCTCCCACTGCTTCAGCGAAGCTTCGACGCCGTAGTCGTGCGCCGTACCGGGACGGATGAGCACCCAGTCGCCGGGTTCGGAAATCAGCTCGCCGCCGGCATGGCCGAAGCGGCCCTTGCCGCTGACCGTAGCGATCAGAAGCCAGTCGCCGACGCCCTCACGGCGGACGATACGGTAGCCCGATCCTTCATGAAAGTGTCCGGTCAGAAGCTCGAGGACCGACGATCTATAGGGTTCAGTGAACTTTGCCATAGCAGGATGTTACATGCATTGGGCGCGATGTTCCATGGAGAGGTGGCCTGATCGCGCTATCGTTGACGTCACATCAGGAGGAAGTCAGGCATGAACATGACGGCGCTTTCGGACGCTCAACGCACCCAGTTTGATCGCAACGGTTTCCTCGCGGTACGCGGCCTCTTCAGCGCCGAGGAGGTCGACGAGATCCGCGCGATGTTCATGGAGGCCGCCAAGGATGGGCCCGTACCCGGTCTTTCCGATGTGCCAAAGGCACGCCAGGGAGCGCCGGCGCAGTCGAGTGACCCGCTCGCCTTCTATCCGCGGATGATGCATCCGCATAAGCACGCGGACAAACCGGTCGGGTCCCTCGCAATGCGCTACATGCGCGACGCCCGGTTGTGGCCGATCCTCGCCGAACTGTTCGGTGAGGAGCCGTTCGCCTGCCAGTCGATGTTCTACTTCAAGCCACCCGGGGCGCGTGGGCAGGACCTGCATCAGGACAACTTCTATCTCCGCGTCAAGCCGGGGACTTGCATGGCCGCCTGGCTCGCCATCGATGACGCCGACGAAGGCAATGGCGGCATGATGTGCGTGCCGCAGACCGCCACGCTCGACGTCGCCTGCCCCGAGAAGGCCGATCCATCGGTTTCCTTCACTACCGACCATGTCGAGCCGCCACCGGGACTCGCGCCGCAGATGATGCGGCTGAAGGCGGGCGACGTGCTGTTCTTCAACGGCAGCGTCATCCATGGCTCGACGCCGAACACCAGCAGCAACCGGTTCCGTCGCTCGCTCATCTTCCACTACATCCCGGCAAGCACGGTGGAGATGAGCCACTGGTATGAAGCGCTGAGTTTTGACGGCGTGAAGCAGGAGATTGCGGTCAACATGGATGGAGGCCCCTGCGGCACGACACAGGAGGAGTCTACGACTGGCCCGCATTGACTCTGCTCTTGGGGACATTGACGGCGATGGTCCCAAATACGAAAAAAGGCCCGGATCGCTCCGGGCCTTTCGAATTCGATAGTAGCGCCGATTACTCGGCCGCTTCGGTCTCGGCGATTTCCTTGCCGGTCGCCTGGTCGACGATCTTCATCGACAGGCGGACCTTGCCGCGCTCGTCGAAGCCGAGCAGCTTCACCCACACCTTGTCGCCTTCCTTGACGACGTCGGTGGTCTTGCCGACGCGCTGGACGGCGAGCTGGCTGATGTGGACGAGGCCGTCCTTGGCGCCGAAGAAGTTCACGAACGCGCCGAAATCGGCGGTCTTGACCACGGTGCCCTGGTAGATGGCGCCGACTTCGGCTTCATCGGTGATCGACTTGATCCACTTGATGGCCGCATCGATCGAAGCGCCGTCCGAGGACGAGACCTTCACGGTGCCGTCGTCGTTGATGTCGATCTTGGCGCCGGTCTTTTCGACGATCTCGCGGATCACCTTGCCGCCGGTGCCGATCACTTCGCGGATCTTGTCGGTCGGGATGGTGATGGTCTCGATGCGCGGAGCGAACTCGCCCACCGTGGCACGCGAAGTGTCGAGCGCCTTGGCCATTTCGACGAGGATGTGCTCGCGGCCGCCCTTGGCCTGACCGAGCGCGACCTTCATGATCTCCTCGGTGATGCCGGCGATCTTGATGTCCATCTGCAGCGAGGTGATGCCGTCGGCAGTGCCCGCCACCTTGAAGTCCATGTCGCCGAGGTGATCTTCGTCACCCAGGATATCGGACAAAACGGCGAAGCGGTCGCCTTCGAGGATCAGGCCCATGGCGATACCGGCCACCGGCTTCTTCAGCGGAACGCCCGCATCCATCAGCGCCAGCGAGGTGCCGCAGACGGTCGCCATCGAGGACGAGCCGTTCGACTCGGTGATCTCGGAGACGACACGGATGGTGTAGGGGAAATCTTCCGCCTTCGGGCGCATCGGGTTGATGGCGCGCCAGGCGAGCTTGCCGTGACCGATTTCGCGACGGCCGGGCGAGCCCATGCGGCCAGCTTCACCGACCGAGTACGGCGGGAAGTTGTAGTGCAGCATGAAGTTCACCTTGCCGGTGCCTTCGAGGCTGTCGACATACTGCTCGTCATCGCCGGTGCCGAGCGTGGCAACGACGAGGGCCTGGGTTTCACCGCGGGTGAAGATGGCCGAGCCGTGGGTACGCGGCAGGATGCCGACTTCGGCGACGATCGGGCGGACCGTCGAGAGGTCGCGGCCGTCGATGCGGGTCTTGGTGTCGAGGATGTTCCAGCGGACGATCTTGGCCTGGAGGTTGTGAACGACTTCGCTCAGATCCTCGGCCGACACGGTGCCGGCTTCAACGGCGGGAGCGAAGTGCTCCTTGACCGACTTCTTGGCGGCATCGACCGCAGCGTAGCGCTGGGCCTTGTCGGTGATCTTGTAGGCAGCGCGCAGGTCCCTCTCGGCGACCTTGAGCACGTCCTTTTCGAGCGCCGAGTAGTCCGGAGCGGAGAACTCGCGCGGCTCCTTGGCGGCCAGTTCGGCGAGCTTGATGATCGCGTCGATAACCTTGCGGGAGGCTTCGTGACCAAACATCACGGCGCCGAGCATGATTTCCTCGGACAGCTCCTGAGCTTCCGATTCCACCATCAGGACGGCGTCCTGGGTGCCGGCCATCACCAGGTCGAGCTTCGATTCAGCGCGACGGTCGACGGCGAGGTTGAGGACGTATTCACCGTCGATGTAGCCTACGCGGGCAGCGCCGATCGGGCCCATGAACGGGATGCCCGAGATGGTCAGGGCCGCGGAAGCGGCGACCATGGCGAGCACGTCCGGGTTGTTCTCCATGTCGTGCTGCAGAACGGTGACGACCACCTGGGTCTCGTTCTTGTAGCCATCGGGGAACAGCGGGCGGATCGGACGATCGATCAGGCGCGAGGTCAGCGTCTCGTTTTCGGTCGGACGGCCTTCACGCTTGAAGTAGCCGCCCGGGATCTTGCCGGCGGCGAAGTACTTTTCCTGATAGTTGACCGTCAGGGGGAAGAAGTCCTGGCCGGGCTTGGCGGATTTTGCCGAAACCACGGTGGCGAGCAGCACGGTCTCGCCGAGGGTGGCGAGCACGGCGCCGTCTGCCTGGCGGGCGATCTTGCCGGTCTCGAGGGTGAGGGGCTGGCCGCCCCAGTTCAGCTCAACTTTGTGGTAGTCGAAGTTGATAGGCATATCGATGTCTTTCCATTCTGCCGTAATGAGCGGGAACGCGGGGGCGTAGTCACCCCGCGAACTCATCCGGTGTGCCAGCCGCGCGCCGCACCCCATGTGCGACTACAGCCCAAAATTGGCACGGTTCCGCGCTGACACCCACCGGTCGAGGTGGGGCGGAACATGGACAAGACGATGAGCCGCTCATTTCCGGGGAGGAAGCGCCCCATCCTTCCGGAAGGTCTTGGCGCCGTGAGCGGCCGATGATCTCGCCATGCTCCGCGTAGTTCGTCAGCCTACGCTACTACCCGGCAGGCCGGGGTTGGACCCGCGAGGCGTACCTCGTGGGTCCGGAGTTGCAGTCGAACCCAGCCTTAGCGGCGCAGGCCCAGACGCTCGATCAGCGCCTTGTAGCGCGCTTCGTCCGACTTCTTGACGTAGTCGAGGAGACGGCGACGCGTCGAAACCATCTTCAGCAGGCCGCGGCGGGAATGGTTGTCCTTGCCGTGCAGCTTGAAGTGTTCAGTGAGGTTGGCAATGCGCTCGGAGAGGATCGCGACCTGAACTTCCGGCGAGCCGGTGTCGTCCGTCTTGGTGGCGTAGTCCTTGATGAGCGCAGTCTTCCGCTCTGCGGTAATCGACATCGGAAAGGTCCTTTCAAATAGAGGATCATCGGGACGCTGCAGCCCGGGATGTCGTCCAGGCTGAGCCTTGAATAAGCGCCGGCAGGGCCGAAACTCGCGCGCTCTATAGGGGAAAGGGGCGGCGAACGCCAGTTATTTGTCGGCGGGCGCGGTTTCGGCCTTGCCGTTGAGCGTGTCGGACGGATCGAGCGAGGCCAGCGGAATGGTGAAGCGCCATTCGATGCCGAGTTCGTGCACCACCCGTTCGACTTCCGCTCCTAGCGAGCGCCCGACCATGTTCTCGAGCACTGTGGTGCCGAAGCCGCGGCGTGGGGTAGCGGCGCCCGGGGAGTTGCCGCTTTCGTGCCAGACAAACGCCACGGCGTTGTCGATCCGCTTCCAGGTGACCTCGAGCCGGCCGCCGTCGCGGGCAAAGGCCCCGTACTTCACCGCATTAGTCGCCAACTCGTGCGCCGCCATGCCGAGGATCTGCGCCGCCTGGGCGTTGAGCCGCAGCGACGGGCCATCGACGATGACGCGTTCGCCATCAACCGGGCAGAACGGGTCGATCTGGCTGACCAGCAATTCGCGCAGGTCGACTCCGGCGACGCCGTGGGCCAGCAGCAGGTCGGTCGAGCGGGCGAGGCCGAAGATGCGGCGCTCGAAACTCGACACGAACTCGGGGACAGTGTCAGCGCCGCGGGCGGTCTGTTTGGCCATCGCCGCGATCACCGTCATCTGGTTCTTCGAGCGATGCGCCAGTTCCCGCATCAGAAAGCGCACCTCGGTCTCGGCGGCCTGGCGGCGGCGCGACGCGTCACCCAGGGCGCTCGATACCGTTTCGATCTCGGCGATCGGAAAGCTGCGCGCTTCCACCGGTTGCCCGGCGCCGAGCCGCTTGGCATCGGCCTCGAGCCCATGCACCGAGCGCCCGATCTGCAGGCTCACGCCATAGACGACGAGTACAACCAGGGCCGCCAGCAGCACGCCGCCGGCCAGCAGCGACCAGAAGGCGTCGGCAAGTGGCTGGGCGACGACGGCGCGATCCGCCCAGGCGACAAGGGTCCATCCGGTGAGTGTCGAACGCTGCGCGACGACCAGGTAGTCCTTGCCATCGGAGGCCAGCGTGCGCCAGCCGGAAGTGGACCCGAGATCGGCGACCGGGGCGAGGTTGAAGGCGTCGCCAGTATTGCCGCCGCGGTCCGCCGCCGCGATGATCACGCCCTTGCGGTCCACCAGCGCCACATGCCAGCCCTCGGGCATGCGGCTGGCCAGGAGCGTCATCGACATCTGGCTGGCAGCGCGGCTGAAACCAAGGATCAGCGGTTGCTGCCCGGCCGGAAAGATCGGCTGCAGGATGTTGACCACCCATTGCTGCGACACCCGCCCGAACACCGCGTCCGACACCGCGACGTCGCGCGTATCGAAGGCCTTCTGTGCCGTCACCACGTCTCCGATGGGGTTGGTGGCCTGCTCCGACATGGGCACGCGCGTGGACAGGTCCGAGGTCATGTCCGGGTGGATCAGATAGACGTAGGAGCCGGTGTTCTCGAGCGCGACGCTGACGCGGGCGTGAAACTCCGGATACACGGCGGGGGTGAGGGGCGGGGTCGTGGCCAGTACGCGCAACGTGGTGATGTTGGCGTTGATCTCGCGATCCACCGCCTGGACGATCGAGCGTGCGTTGCCGGTGATCAGCGTCTCAACGACGCGCTCCTGCGCCTCGTTGTTGCGCTGCAGCAGGACGGCGGAAAAGACGAAGGCAGGGACCAGGGCGACCAGCGCCAGGACGAACAAATAGACCGCTATCGGGCGGGCCACCCGGGCACGCCGACGCGGGGCAACATCACTCTCCGCCGGGCTAGGCCCGTCAGCCATAAAGCACCCCGGCGAAAATCAACCAAAACCTACTAGACGTCAGAGCACGAAAACGCCTGATTTCGCTAATGGTTCCAGCGATTCCGGCAAAATCCCGGTGGGTTATACAATGACGCGCAGTGGCTTGAACATGCCTGCTTCCACTCGCCCCAGGGCCACCGCCGTACCGGCGCTGCTGGCCCAGGCGCTGTCGAGCGCGATCGGCGCCGAGGCGCCGCCGAGCAGCACCGGATTGCCGTGGCGGACGGCGCTAACCTGATCTGGCGTAAGGCGAATTTCGGGCAGCAGCGACAGGCCGGCAGACACTGGCAGCAGCAGGGAATCGCGGTCGGCGGCGGCTTCGAGGGCGTCCAGCGTGATCGAGCGGGCTTCTGTGAAGGGGCCGACGGCGGTGCGGCGGAGTTCGACCACGTGGCCGCGGGTGCCGAGGTGCCGGGCGAGATCGCGGGCGAGGGCGCGCACATAGGTGCCCTTCTCGCAGGTCATCTCGAGGCGGCTGATTTCAGTTGCATGATCAATGAGTTGCAGCGACTCGATGTAGACCGGACGGGCGGCGAGTTCGACCACTTCGCCGGCCCGGGCGAGGTCGTAGGCGCGCTCGCCGTCGACCTTGATGGCCGAAAAGGCGGGCGGGGTCTGCATGATCTCGCCGGTAAAGGTCGGCAGAGCTGACCTAATTTCTCCCTCACTTGGCCGCATAGATGAACGATAGCTGACAGTTCCTTCAGCATCGTCCGTGGTGGTCTCTTCGCCCCACTTGATGGCGAAGCGATAGACCTTGTTGCCGTCCTGGATGGCGGGGACGGTCTTGGTGGCTTCGCCGAGTGCGATGGGGAGGATGCCGGTGGCGAGCGGATCGAGCGTCCCGGCATGGCCGGCCTTTTTCGCGCCGAACAGCCAGCGGACTTTGCCGACCGCCTGGGTCGAGGTCATGTCGTAGGGCTTATCGAGAACCAGCCAGCCGGAGACTTCGCGCTTGAGGCGCTTCTCGCCGCTCAAGCCTCGCCCTCGTCGTCCTTCAGGTCGCGCTGGACGCGGTCGGAGCGGAGCAGGGCGTCGATCTTGCCGAACTCGTCGAAGGTGTTGTCGACGAAGAAGCGCACTTCGGGTGCGAACTTCAGGTCGAGTTCGGGAGCGATGCGGCCTCGGACGAAGCGGGCGTGCCGGTTGAGCGACGCTACGATCTCGTCTGCGCCCTCGCCGCCCAGCGGCACGATGTAGGCGTTGGCGAGCTTCAGGTCGTTGCTCATGCGCACTTCGGGCACGGTGATGACTTTGCCCTCGAGCAGGGGATCGTCGATCTCGCCGCGGGCGAACAGTCCGGCGAGGGCATGGCGCACCAGTTCGCCGACGCGCAGCATGCGCTGATTGGGGCCGGTGGGTTTGTGATTGTCGCGTTTCATTCGCCCGAGTTAGGCGCTCGGCGGCTTTCCGTCAACTTTGCGCTTGGACTCGATCAGCACTTCCAGCCCGTCGAGGATGCGCGCGAGGCCGAAGGTGAAGGCGCGATCGGGGTCGCCGAGCCCGTAGAGCTCACCAACCACCGGTCCGACCCGTTGCGCCACCGGATAGGCGGAAAAGTCGAGCGTCGCGAGGAACGGCTCGACCCGGTACCACCACTCGTCATCGCTCATCCCGGTGAGTTGCTTGACCATGCGGGAGCGCGCCGCGTCGCGCACCGCGCCATGCACGTAGTTGGCGAGCAGGGTGAAGCTCTGGTCCATCTCGACTTCGTCGAGGCCGAGGCCATCAAAAGCGCTGAGCGCGGTATCGTAGGCCCGCATGGTGTTGGGGCCGAGCACGGGCCGATGCGTCGCGAGTTCGAACACCCAGGGGTGCGCGAGGTAAAATTGGCGGTAACTACTGGCGACGAGCATGACATTGTCGCGCCACCTGGCGGGATCGAACTCCGGCTTGGCGTCGTGCCAGCCGATGACGGCATCGACCATCAGGTCGAGCAGCTCGGCCTTCCCCGGGACGTGCGTGTAGAACGACATCGGCGAAATGCCGACCGCTTCCGCGACGCGCCGCGTGCTCACCGCCTCGAGCCCTTCGGCATCGGCGATGGCGATGGCAGCGGCGACGATATCGCCCAGCGCCACCTTCGGCTTCGGCCCGCGCTTGGGTGCCTGCGCGCCGCTCCACAGCAGCTGCAGCGTGCGGATCGGGTCGCCCCGCCCGGCAATGTCGTTCATCCGGCCTCCGATTAACTCTTTACACCGTACGAGATTATGCTAAACCTTGTACGCCGCACAATGTTATAGCGCCCATGCGGAAAAGTCGAGCTTTACGTCGAAATCCACCCTGCTGACACGACATGTCAGGAGGGGTGGAACAGTTTGCTTTGAGAGACAGCCAAAGGGGAGTTCCAGCCGTGATTCATGCGCGTGGACTGATGCGGAGTTTCAAGACCAAGACCGGATTGGTAGAGGCCGTGCGCGGCCTCGATCTCGATGTCGCCGAGGGCGAACTGGTCGCCTTTCTCGGCCCGAACGGCGCCGGCAAATCCACCAGCGTCCGGATGCTGACGACGCTGCTGCCGCCCAGTTCGGGCACCGCCAATATCGGCGGGCACGATGTGCTGCGCGCGCCTGCTGAGGTGCGGAAGAAGATCGGCTATGTCGGCCAGGGGGCCGGCGCCGGCAGTTACAACAAGGTCCGCGACGAACTGCTGACGCAGGGCGCCGCCCAACAGATGAGCAAGGCTGCCGCGGCAAAACGCGCCGACGAACTGATCGGCATGCTCGAACTCACCGGCCTCGAAGCCCGTACCGGCATGAGCCT
>JBKJMF010000134.1:0-5612 GCA_046596525.1 Devosia sp.
CGGGATGACGCCCGATGTGTTCAGCTTCAGCGGAATGTGCGTCGAGTCGCCGCCGAACATCCGGTTGCCGACCTGCCGCTTTGGATACTGGACCGCAATTCGCCGCTGCGCCCGCTCGACAAAGACGATGATCGCGATGGTAGCGACGGCAATCACCATGAACAGCAGGATAAAAAACGGCGACAACGCGCCGGTGCGTCCAAGTTCCAACATTGAGGCAAAGGCGGTGGGCAGGTTGGCGACGATGCCGGACATGATGATCAAGCTGGTGCCGTTGCCGATGCCTCGTGCGGTGATCTGCTCACCCAGCCACATCAGGAACATGGTGCCGCCAACCAGCGTGATAACGGTCGAGATCCGGAAGAACCAGCCCGGCTCGATGACCACGCCCTGGCTGCCTTCGAGCCCGATGGCGATGCCGTAGGCCTGGACGGTACAGAACAACACCGCGAGGTAGCGGGTGTACTGGTTCAGCTTGCGGCGGCCACTCTCACCCTCCTTGCGGAGGGCCTCAAGGCGCGGCGAGGCGGTGGTGACCACCTGAACCACGATCGACGCGGTGATGTAGGGAATGAGGTTCAGCGCAAAGATCGCCATCCGCTGCACGGCACCGCCGGCGAACATGTCGAACATGCCGAAAATGCCCTGCTGCGCCTGCTGGAAGGTCGCGCGATAGGCATCGGGGTCGATACCGGGAACAGGGATATACGTCCCCAGCCGATAAACGAGAAGCGCACCCAGTGTGAACCAGATGCGCTGCTGAAGGGCCTTCGCCTTGGCGAAGGTCCCAAAGTTCAGATTCTTGGCCAGCTGTTCGGCTGCGGACGCCATAGTCGCTCCCTTTAGAATGGGGCCAGGCGCTCTTAGGCGTCAGCCTTCACTTCTGCCTGAGGCATATCGACCTTGCCGCCGGCTGCTTCAATAGCAGCGAGCGCTCCCTTGGTCGCGTGAGCAACCTTGAAGGTCACCTTCTTGGCAGTGAAACCGGAGCTGCCGATCAGACGCACGCCATCGAGCTCGCGACGGATCGCGCCGGCCTTCACGAGAGCGGCCGCATCGACCACGCCCTTGATGTCCAGCTTGCCGCTGTCGATGTAGTTCTGCACACGATCGATACGCAGCTGGTTCCACTTCTTGGGATTGGGAACGTTGAAGCCGCGCTTCGGCATACGCATGTGAAGGGGCATCTGGCCGCCTTCAAAGCCGTTGATGGCGACGCCGGAGCGGGCCGTCTGGCCCTTACCGCCGCGGCCGGCTGTCTTGCCGACGCCCGAGCCGATACCGCGACCGACGCGTACGCGCTTCTTGTTGGCGCCCGGGTTGTCCCGGAGTTCGTTCAAACGAGTCATTGTTCTCGTCCCTTATTTGGCGTCGACGACGCGCACGAGGTGCGGGATCTTGTTGATCATGCCGCGGACCTCGGGGGTGTCCTTGAGGGTCGACTGCTTGCGGATCTTGTTGAGCCCCAAACCGATGAGGGTGGCGCGCTGGTCCTGGGGACGGCGCGTCGGGCTCGCGATCTGCTCGATGGTGACGGTCTTGTCGGCCATAGTTCTAACTCCCAAGCCCTAATCAGGCTTCGACGGTCTCGCCACGGCGAGCCTGCAGGTCGGAGACCTTCAGGCCGCGGCGGGCGGCGACCGAACGCGGGCTATCAACACGCTTCAGCGCATCGAAGGTGGCCCGCACCATGTTGTAGGGATTGGCGGTGCCCTGCGACTTCGCCACGATGTCGTTGACCCCGAGGGTCTCGAACACGGCGCGCATCGGGCCGCCGGCGATGATGCCGGTGCCGGGAACGGCGGCACGCAAGATGACCTTGCCGGCACCGTGATGGCCGACCACGTCGTGGTGCAGCGTACGCGCATCGCGCAGCGGCACACGGATCATGGTGCGCTTTGCAGCCTCGGTTGCCTTGCGGATGGCCTCGGGCACTTCACGTGCCTTGCCGTGACCAAAGCCAACGCGGCCCTTCTGGTCACCGACCACCACGAGGGCGGCGAAACCGAAACGACGGCCACCCTTCACAACCTTGGCGACACGGTTGATGTGCACCAGCCGGTCGACGAATTCGCTATCGCGCTCTTGAACGTCTCTCATCGAATTTTCCTTTGTCGCCGGATCAGAACTGCAGACCGCCTTCGCGGGCCGCATCACCCAGGGCCTTAACACGGCCATGGTAGAGATAGGCACCGCGATCGAACACCACCGTCGACACCTTGGCAGCCAGACCGCGCTCGGCGATCAGCTTGCCGACAGTGGCAGCGGCGTCAGTGGTCGAGCCGTTCTTGACTTTGGCTTTCACGTCCTTGTCGACCGTCGAAGCGGCAGCCAGGGTACGGCCGGAAGCGTCGTCGATGATCTGGGCGTAGATATTCTTGTCCGAGCGATGCACGGACAGACGCGGGCGGCCGTTCGAATTGGCCTTGAGCGCCTTGCGAACGCGCGCCTTGCGGCGGTCCGCACCTTTGAGGCTGATGGGCATCTCGTGCGCTCCTTACTTCTTCTTGCCTTCTTTGCGGGCGATGTATTCGCCCACATAACGCACGCCCTTGCCCTTGTAGGGCTCCGGCGGGCGCCAACCGCGAATGTCGGCGGCCACCTGGCCAACCTGCTGCTTGTCCGAGCCGGTAACGACGAGCTCGGTCTGCGTCGGCGCCGTGAGGGTAATGCCAGCAGGGGTCACAAAGACCACTTCATGGCTGAAACCCAGCGACAGCTTCAGATCCTTGCCCTGCATGGCAGCGCGATAACCAACGCCCTGGATCTGCAGCTTCTTCTCGAAGCCCGCGCTCACACCAACAACCAGGTTGTTGATCAGCGCGCGGGTGGTCCCCCAGGCAGCCCGAGCTTCCTTGCTCTCGTTGGTGGGCTCGATGACGATGCCGCCATCGGTCTGCTTGGCGTTCACGATATCCATGAGCGTCAGCGACAATTCACCCTTCGGCCCCTTTGCGGTGACCCTGCGATCGCTGATCGTGACGGTGACGCCACTGACCGGAGCAATCGGCTTTTTGCCTGTACGGGACATTCTTTTCTACTTCCTTCGGAGTAATCGTCACACCGACGGCTTCAAGGCGTGTGCCTTAGAAGACGCGGCAGAGTACCTCGCCACCCAGGTTCTGGGCTCGTGCTTCATGATCGGCCATCACGCCCTTGGGGGTCGAAAGGATCGACACACCGAGGCCATTGGCAACCGAGGGGATATTCTTGACCGACGCATAAACACGGCGACCGGGGCGCGAGACGCGCTCGATGGTCCGGATCACCGGGGCATTGTCGGAGTACTTCAGCTCGATGTCGAACTGGGCAACGCCGTTGTCCATCTTGCTTTCCGAGTAGCCGCGGATGAAGCCTTCCGACTTCAGCACGTCGAGCACACGGCCACGCAGGGTGGAAGCGGGAGTCTGAACGACATCGCGACGGCGCATCTGCGCGTTGCGGATACGGGTCAGCATGTCGCCGATCGGATCAGTAAGGCTCATAGCGTCTGTCTCCTTACCAGCTCGACTTCACAAGGCCCGGGATCAGCCCGAGATTGCCGAGCTGACGCAGGGCAATACGGCTGAGCTGGAGCTTGCGATAGTAGCCACGCGGACGGCCGGTGAGCTCGCAGCGGTTGTGCACGCGGTTCTCGGCCGAGTTACGCGGCAGCGCGGCAAGCTTGAGCTGCGCGGCGAAGCGTTCCTCGAGCGGGATGCTCTGGTTCATCACGACTGCCTTGAGCTTGGCCCGCTTGGGACCCAGCTGCTTGGCAAGGCGCTTGCGCTTGTTATTCTTTTCGATGGAGCTGGTCTTTGCCATGTCTCGTCCTTCTCTCTTCCGTTACTGCCGGAAGGGGAAATTGAAAGCCTTGAGCAGCGCCCGGGCTTCGTCGTCGGTGCGCGCGGTCGTGCACACGATGATATCCATGCCCCAGGTCTGATCGATCTGATCGAAGTTGATCTCGGGGAAGATGATGTGTTCCTTGATGCCCAGGGCGTAGTTGCCACGGCCATCGAACGAATTGGGGTTCAGCCCGCGGAAGTCACGAACGCGCGGCAGAGCGATGTTCACTAGGCGGTCCAGGAACTCGTACATGCGGGCCTTGCGGAGCGTCACCTTCACGCCGAGCGGCATCTCTTCGCGGACCTTGAAGCCTGCGATCGACTTGCGCGCGTGGGTGATGACGGGCTTCTGGCCGGCGATCTTCTCGAGATCCGCTGCCGCCGACTTCACCTTCTTGGTGTCGCTGACCGCCTCGCCGACACCCATGTTCAGCACGATCTTGTCGAGCTTGGGGGCCTGCATGACGTTCTTGTAGCCGAACTCTTTGATCAGGTTCGCCTTGATGGTCTCGTCGTACTCGACGCGGAGACGCGGGATGTATGCCGTATCAGCCATCGATCGTATCTCCGGTCGACTTGGCGACGCGCACCTTGGTGCCGTCGGTGTTGATCTTGAAACCGACGCGCGACGGCTTGCCGTTGGCGTCGGCGATCGCGAGGTTGCTCAGGTGGATCGGGGCTTCCTTGGTAAAGATGCCCGCATCCTGGCTCGCGGTCTGCTTGGTGTGACGGCGCACGAGGTTGAGACCCTGCACGGTGGCCTTGGTTGCCTCGGGGAACACCTGGGTGACCTGCCCGGTCTTGCCCTTGTCCTTGCCGGTCAGAACGACGACCTTGTCGCCCTTCTTAATCTTGGCCGCCATCACAACACCTCCGGCGCAAGCGAAATGATCTTCATGTGGTTCTTGGAACGCAGCTCGCGCGGCACCGGCCCGAAGATACGGGTACCGATCGGCTCGGACTGGTTATTGATCAGCACCGCGGCGTTGCGGTCGAAGCGGATGACGGTGCCATCGGCGCGGCGAACCGGGAAGGCGGTGCGCACAACGACGGCCTTCATCACCTGGCCCTTCTTGACACGGCCACGCGGGATCGCGTCCTTGACCGAGACAACAATGATATCGCCCACCGAGGCGTACTTGCGGTGCGAACCGCCGAGTACCTTGATGCACATGACGCGACGCGCGCCGGAATTATCGGCAACGTCGAGATTGGACTGCATCTGGATCATGGCTTGATGCCTTTTTCAGTTTCGGGGTCTGCCTACACGGCGAGCCCTAAATTCCGGTTACGCGGAGGGCTTGAGGACCCAACGCTTGTTCTTCGAAATCGGCGCCGACTCTTCGATCCAGACGACGTCCCCGACCTTGGCCACATTGGCCTCGTCGTGAGCGTGGTACTTCTTCGAACGGCGCACGGTCTTCTTCATCACCGGGTGGGTGAACGCACGGTCAACCCGCACCACCACAGTCTTCTCATTCGTGTCGGAGACCACAGTCCCCTGCAAAACGCGCTTGGGCATCGGTTGCTCCTTACTTCGCCGCGGCTTTTTGGCCGAGGATCGTCTTCACCCGCGCGATTTCGCGGCGGACTTTCTTGACCTCGGTCGGCTTTTCCAGCTGCTGGGTAGCGCGCTGGAACCGCAGGTTGAACTGCTCTTTCTTCAGGCCGAGCAGCTGATCCTTCAGCTCATCGGGAGTCTTGGCGCGGAGGTCTGCTGCGCCAGTGGCGCTCTTGGCCTCGACTTTTTTCTTGGGTGCACGTGCCATGGCGATCAATCCGCAA
>JBKJMF010000210.1:0-6845 GCA_046596525.1 Devosia sp.
TGCCGTCGACGTACTCAGCCAGCGCGGGGGAGAAGCCCCTGGGCTCGTGGAACAGCGGGATGATGGTGCCCTTCTTGGGGTCGCGACCGACCGCGCTCCAGGCGAGCAGGTTGTAGAGCAGCACCAGGCCGACCGCGATGCCGGGCACCACGATGTCGCGGTGGTCGCTCAACCAGAGCAGCAGACCATCCAGCCCCTCCGGCACCGCGAGAATGCCCTTCTGAAACGACGCGGCGACGCTGAACCCTTCGCCCGAAGCGAGCTGCCGGGTGGCGCGGAAGATCGCGGTATTATCGGAGGTGCGGGTGATGGTGACGGCCTGCTCGGTCGAGCCGGGCACGCCCGTATAGCCGACCAGCTTGTCGATCACAGCGCCCTTGGGCAGGGTGATGGAGGCGACGGCCTGTTCGATCGGGAAGTTCCAGTAATTGCCGGTGGCGTTCCAGAACAGCTCGTCATGATCGGCGAAGGCGCGGCCCATCCGGGTCATGGTGTAGCGGATGGTGTATTTGTGCCGGCCGTTGCTGAGGAACACGTCGGCATCGCCGATGCGGATGCGCTTGAAGCCGGCCCCAATGTTTTCGAGCGAATAGGGCTCCGACCGGCCGTCGCGGGTGACCGAGTGCACCTGCAGATCGGAGCGCAGGCGCGAGTTGTCGGCGTTGATCAGGATCAGCGGGATATCGCGAAAGATGCCGCGGCGGATCTCGTAGCCTTCGGCGTTCACCTCAATGGTCTCGATGACGTCGACCGAGCCATCGGCGAGGAGGGTCATGGCGGAGGCGAACGAGGTGATGGCTTCGCGGGCGGTGGCCGGGAGGGCGAGGAGACTGCACAGCACAACGAGCAAGGTGGCGAGGGCGGCGCGAAAAGCGTACCCCCACCCCTGTCCCCTCCCCTCAAGGGGGAGGGAGACGCCAGCACTTGCATCGGATTCGAGGTTGCGAAGACAGTCCGTGAGGGTCTCCCTCCCCCTTGAGGGGAGGGGACAGGGGTGGGGGTATCTTTGGAGCACGATGCCTCCGCCCGAGCTGGCTAGAACTTCACCGACGGAACGGCCCGATCCGCCTCGTTCTCCAGTTCGAAATACTCCGCCTTCTCGAACTTGAAGGCATTTGCGACGACGTTGGAGGGGAAGCTCTCGACCGCGGTGTTCAGGTTGCGCACCGAGCCGTTGTAATAGCGGCGAGCCAGCTGGATTTCGTCTTCGACGTTCTGCAGCGCGCTCTGGAATTCGAGGAAGGTGGTGTTCGCCTTGAGGTCCGGATAGGCCTCGGCGATGGCCAGCAGCTTGCCCAGCGCGCCGGACAGCGCGCCTTCGAGCCCACTTCGCTCGGCCGGGCCGGCATTGGCGCCGGCGGTGGCCGCGGCGCGGGCGTTGGTGACGGCCTCGAGCGTTTCGCGCTCATGGCCCATATAGCCCTTCACCGTTTCCATCAGGTTGGGGATCATGTCGGTGCGGCGCTTCAGCTGCACGTCGATGCCCGACCAGCCCTCTTCCTTGAGCTGCCGCTTCGACACCAGGTCGTTGTAGACAAAGATCGCGTAGCCAACGGCGGCGACGACGATCGCCAGAATGATCAGCCCAGTCATGGAGCCCTCCCGCGTGTGACGCCCAGCGTGCCGCAAGGTGGCACTGGACACTGGGTACCGCAATTGAATTGCGCCGGCTGAATGGGAAATGAACGTGTTTTTGGCAGGGCTTCGGGAGAGCGGCTGAATCTAATGATGAACTTGAATTCAGCAAATCAGATGAATGAACCTAATTGAAGTTATTCGCTGTCGCCATCCTGTTCTTCGGCCTCGAGCAGTGCGTCTACCTTGTGCTTTGTCTTGCGCTTGTAGCTCTTCGGATCGGGCTCGACCTTAGGCTGAAACTGCCCGTCGCGCAGCGCCTTGGCCACGACATTGCGCGGCGCTGTCTGCTTGCGCGTCAGGGTGACGGTGATTTTCTGGTCCTTGCTCGACATGCCGAGAGATACCGCGCCGACAGCTGCTTGTCAGCCCGCCGTCCTAGCGCTCGTTGAGGCGCGGCATCAGTTCGACGAAGTTGCAGGGCTTGTGGCGGCTGTCGAGCTGGGCGCGGAGGATTCCTTCCCAGGCATCGCGGCAGGCGCCGCGGGAGCCGGGGAGGACGAAGACGAAGGTGGTGCCGATCAAGCCGCCGGTGGCGCGCGATTGCAGGCTCGAGGTCCCGACGGTGGTCGATGAGTACTGGTGAAAGAGCACCGAGAACCCTTCCATCCGCTTCTGGAACAGCGGCTCCAGCGCCTCGGGGGTCACGTCGCGACCGGAAAAGCCGGTGCCGCCGGTGGTGATGATGGCATCGACCGCCGGGTCCACCACCCACCCCATCACCTTCGCGCGGATCAGGTGGATGTCATCGCGCACCACGGCGCGCTCAAAGCAATTGTGCCCGTCGGCTTCCATCAGCGATTTCAGCAGCGCGCCGCCGGTGTCGGTTTCGAGCGTCCGCGTGTCGGACACGGCGAGCACTGCGATGGATAGCGGGGTGAACGGCTTGCTCTGATCGAGTTCGGATTTGAACATGGGACTACTCCGGCTTTGGCTTGGGCGAGTGGTCGACCTCGCCGGGCGCGTCGTGCTTGGGGTGCCGTTCGACGATCACCGTCGGCTCGATCAGGTCTGGCACGAGGATCTCGGTCTCTTCCGGCGGGGGCGCAGGCGCCGCAGCGGCAGGCCGCGGTGCCTGCTTCTCCTCGCCGCGCGGATCGAGCGTCACGGTGCCGGGAGAGACGCCCTTTTCGGCGCTCATGGCGCGGAAGCGAACGCGGCCAGTGGCGTCACGGACCGGACGGATTTTCATGCGGAGAAAGGCGGTAACGGCCAGCGCGCCGTGGAAGGTGGCGGTGACGATGAACAGGCCGACCGGGGCAATGGCGTTCATCACCCAGCTGGCGATGATCGGGCCGATGGCGAGGCCGATGCCGAGGATCAGCAGCATGCCGCCGGCGACGCGTCCGAACTCGCCCTCCTTGGCGAAGTCGTTCGCATGCGCCACGGCGATGGCGTAGAGCGGGTAGGCGCCGAACCCGTACATACCGAACAGGATGAACATCAGCACGCCGTTGCTGGGGTTGATCAGCACGGTGAGCAGCCCGATGACGGCCGCGAAGCCGCTGAGCCCGACGATCACCAGGCGCCGGTCGATCTTGTCGGAGAGGCGTCCGAACGGCGTCTGGGCAACTGCGCCGACCACGGCGGTGACGGCGAACAGATAGGCAATGCTCGAGGCGTCGAGCTTCTGCTCGAAGCCGTAGACCGGCGCCAGCGTGCCGAATGTGCCGTTGGCCATGCCGCAGGCGAAGGCGGCGATCACCGCCAGCGGCGAGGTCTTGTAGAGCAGCACTACATCGAGCCGGGCCGAGGAGATCGGCCGCGGCTGCGGCGTCGAGGTGAGGGCGCTGGGCAGCAGGGCGCAGATGAAGGCGATGGCGCCGACCACGAACGGCACGGAGCCGAAGGTGCCGGTGACCGCCATGGCAAGCTGGCCGACGGTGGACGCCGCCATGTTGATGGTCGTGTAGACCGAAAAGATCGTGCCGCGGCTGCGATTATCGGCCACCTCGTTGAGCCAGCTTTCGACGATCATTGCCGCGCCGGCAAAGCAGAAGCCGGAAAACGCGCGCATGACGATCCAGCCGATGTCCTGAACCCAAAGCAGGTTAAGCAGGATCGTGACCGTGCCGATCGCCGCCATGATCGAATAGGCGCGGATATGGCCGACCCGTTTCACCAGCAGCGGTACGAGGATCGAGCCGGCGACGAACCCCACCGACCAGCCGGTGCCGATCAGTCCGAGCGCAGTGAGCGAGAAGCCCTCCTCGGCGCCGCGCACCGAGAGCAACAGGCCCTGCAGCCCGCCTCCAAACATCAGGAGTGCCGAGCCAATGAACAGGGCATAGATCTTGAGGGCGGAGGACATGGCGCTTTCTGCGGTTCTTGGGTCCTGAGGCGCTTGCCCTTGGAGTCGGACCAAATTCGGGCAGGATATTCAAGTGCCGTGATTATTCTCTGCGCGGAGCGTTAAGTCGCCGTCAAAGCGGCGATGTCGGGTGGTGCTTTGGTCTTACGCGGTCGCTGCATTCGTTCGCGGTTCACCCACAGGCCGTCATCCCGGCGAACGCCGGGACCCACTGCTCCGAAGCTTCGGAGGCATGGTCCCCTCCGGTCCATCACGGAAGGACCGGCGAGCCTGGCGCGATTGGAAAAGTTTGAGCGCTGGGTCCCGGCGTTCGCCGGGATGACGGCCGGTGGTTGTGGCAACCATACAGACTAACCGGCAGAGGCCGGCGCCCCGTCCACCGCCTGTTTCAGGCTCAGCATGTCGCGCCAGGCCAGCGCCTTCGAGGCCGGCGTGCGCAGCAGGTACGCTGGGTGCAGGGTAGCCAGTGCGCGGGTCTGGTGGGTGTTGATGGTCAGGTCGCGCCATTGGCCGCGCATGCGGGTGATGCCGTTCTGGGTCTGGAACAGCGACTTGGTGGGGACGTTGCCGAGCGTCACCAGGAACTTCGGCGCCACCAGTTCAACCTGCCGGAGCAGGAAGGGCGTGCAGAGCGCCATTTCTTCGGGGGAGGGATCGCGATTACCGGGGGGGCGCCAGGGGACCATGTTGGCGATGTAGACCTTGGTGCGGTCGAGCCCGATGGCAGCCAGCATGCGATCGAGCAATTGGCCGGCGCGGCCGACGAAGGGCTTGCCTTGCAGGTCCTCCTGCTCGCCGGGGCCTTCGCCTACCAGCATGATTTCGGCGTCAGGGTTGCCGTCGGCGAAGACCAGCTGGGTGGCGCGCTTTTTCAGTAGGCAGCCATCATAGGCGTTCATCACCGCACGCAGCTCTTCGAGCGTGTTCGCGCCGGCGGCTAGCGCCGTCGTTTCGGTCGGATCCGAAGTCAGCGAGATCGTGGTGGGGGCCTGGGCGGGCGCCGGTGCGGCGGCTTGCGCGACATCGGCGACCGGGGCCGGGCGGGCGCGTGATGGGGCTGCGGAAGCAGCGAAGCGGTCGACCGGCTCCTCGCCGACGGCGAAATCGACGCCGACGGCCCGATACCAGTCGAGCGCCGCACGGGCTTCGGCGTCATTTAGCGGTCGATTTTCGGACATTTGTTCTGTTATGTCACAGCCCGCTTTCCCCCGCCATATTCGAATGGATGTGACCCTTGGCCGACGCCGGCAACCGCGAGATCCTCGAGACCGACGTGGTCATCGTCGGCGCTGGTCCGGCCGGGCTGAGCGCCGCCATCCGGCTCAAGCAGGTGGCGCCGAACCTGTCCGTAACAGTGGTGGAAAAGTCCGCCGAACTGGGCGGCCACATCATTTCAGGCGCGGTGATGAACCCGGTAGGGCTCGATGCGCTGCTGCCCGGCTGGCGTACGATGGGCGCGCCGGTGGGGCCGAACGTCACCCGCGATACCTTCCATTTCCTCACCAGCACCGGCGATATCCCGCTGCCGGGCCTGATGATCCCGCCGCAGATGAAGGTCCCCGATGCGGTGATCGTCAGCCTGGGCGAACTGGTGAAGTGGCTGGGCGAGCAGGCGCAGGGGCTCGGCGTCGATATCTTCCCGATGACCGCGGCGGTCGATGTGCTGACCGGCGAGGGCGGACGTGTCGAGGGCATCATCACCGGCGATCTCGGCGTCGACCATGCCGGCAATCCGAAATCCACCTATGCCGCGGGCATCGCGCTCAAGGCGAAATACACGCTGATCGGCGAGGGCGCGCGCGGCTCGCTGGCCAAGCACCTGATCGGGCATTTCGGCCTCGCCGATGATCACGAGCCGCAGCTCTATGGCCTCGGCATCAAGGAAGTCTGGGAGATCGCGCCGGACCGCCACGAGGCTGGCCGCGTCGACCACTATCTCGGCTTTCCGCTCGATAACGGCACCTCGGGCGGCGGCTTCGCCTACCATGCGGGGGGCAACAAGCTCTATCTCGGGATCGCCGTGCACCTGGGCTACAGCGACCCGACGCTGTCGCCGTTTGGCGAGTTCCAGCGCTTCAAGACGCATCCGGCGATCGGCCGGCTGCTCCAGGGCGGCCGGCGGCTGAGCTACGGGGCGAGGGTGATGACTTCGGGCGGGCTGCAGTCGGTGCCCGACCTGGCGTTCCCGGGTGGGGCGCTGATCGGTTGCGCGGCCGGCTTCATGAATGTGCCGGCGCTGAAGGCCATCCACAATGCTATCCGCTCGGGCATGGCGACCGCCGACCGGGTCGCCGCGGCCATCGGCGAGGGCCGGGCGTTCGACACGCTGGAGGGGCTGAACGACACGGTGCTCGCCACCGGCATCGGCGCCGAGCTCGGGCCAGTGCGCAACGTCAAACCGTTCTGGGGCCGCTTCGGCACCTATCTCGGCGTGCTGCTCGGCGGCTTCGACATGTGGTGTACGGCACTGTTCCGCTTCTCGCCGTTCGGCACGCTGCGGCATGGGCATGCCGACCACGAGGGGTTGAAGCCGATCTCGGCCGTGACGCCGCGGACTTACGCGCGGCCCGATGGCGCTACCACCTACGATCGCGCCGCCTCGGTCTATCTCGCCAATCTCAGCCATGACGAAGACCAGCCGGTGCACCTGAAGCTTGCCGATCCCGGCCTGCCGGTGCGCGAGACCCTGCCGCGCTATGGTGAGCCGGCGCCGCTCTATTGTCCGGCGGGGGTCTACGAGGTGGCCGAGGAGGGTGGAGCGCCGGTGTTCCGCATCCACACGGCCAACTGCGTGCATTGCAAGACTTGTGATATCAAGGACCCAGCGCAGAACATCACCTGGGTGCCGCCCGAAGGCGGGTCGGGGCCCAACTATTCTGGCATGTAGAGAGCCGGACGC
>JBKJMF010000219.1:0-8485 GCA_046596525.1 Devosia sp.
GACGATATTGCCGCGGCGCTTGTCCATCTTCAGAATCTGGAAGGGCTGCGTCACGTTCATCAGCGGGCCGATGTCGCGGATCGGACGGATGTCCACCTGCGAACGCGGCAGGAAGGCAACGGCGCCTTCGAGGTCGACGGTGGAACCGCCCTTGACCTGGTTGAAGATGATGCCTTCAACGCGCTGGTTGGCGTTGTACATCTCTTCGAGCTTGACCCAGCTCTCTTCGCGGCGAGCCTTCTCACGCGAAAGCACAGCCTCGCCCAGGGCGTTCTCGACGCGGTCGACATAGACCTCGACCATCGAGCCGACCTTGATGGTGCCGTCGCGGCCGGCCTGGCCGAATTCCTTGAGCGCGATGCGCCCTTCGGTCTTCAGGCCGACGTCGATGATGGCGAGATCCTTTTCGATCGCCACGACGGTGCCCTTGACCACGGTCCCTTCCAGCGGCTCGTTCTCGAGGAACGAGTCCAACAGCAGGGATTCGAAATCTTCCTTGGTAACAGTTTGAACTGCCAAACGACTTCTCCAATGCGCCCGGTGGCTGGTGTTGAAAGGCCCGGTTGCCAATCGCCATTCAAAGGCGATCCGGTGCGCTGGCGCGCGAGCCATATGGGTTGAGAGTGGTTTCCGCTGCCGGCTCTTGGAACATGCCGGGGGACGAAAGCCGCAAGGTTTGGTTTAGCAGCTATAGAAGCTACGCCTTGCGCGCTGTGACCCCATCGACAATGGCGACGGCTGCGCGGAGTGCGGCCTCTATATCCAAGAGCGTGGTGTCCAGCAAGTGGGCATCGGCCGCCTGGTAGAAGCCACCGTGCGGATTCGCGCGATCACGCGCGTCCCGCTCCTCTATCTGGTGATAGAGCGCGTAACGATCAACCACCTGCCCCTTGGCTTCGAGCTGGCGGGCACGGCGCTCCATCCGGGCCTTGCTGTCGGCGACAATGAACAGCTTCACGTCAGCATCCGGACAAACCACCGTGCCGATATCGCGGCCATCGATCACCGCGCCATCAGGCTGATGCGCATAGTCGCGCTGATACTGGCGCATGGCGAGACGCACGTCGTTGATCACGGCGACATGCGAAGCGACGACGCCGGCTTCAGCGCTGATCAGTTTCTCGACGTCGATCAGGTGCGCAGCATCGAGCGCCCGGGCCGCCGCGATCGCATACGCCTCAAAATCCGGCTTGCCCAGATGGCCAGCAACGGCGAGACCGACGGCGCGATAGAGCAGGCCCGTGTCGAGGTGCGGCAGGCTGTAGTGGCGCGCCAACCCCGCCGCCAGCGTGCCTTTGCCGGATGCCGCCGGCCCATCCACCGCGATGATCATTGCCCCTCCACGCCCGGCCGCCGCACGAGCCCTCCTATCATGGCCTCGCGGGCGCCTGCCAGCGCGCCGCCGATCAACCCCCAGAGATCGGGTCGACGAAGCTGCATTTTGGGTTTGACAGGGCCGGGCTTTCCTCCTAACCGGACACCTTCCAGCGGGGAGGCCCCGCGTTTCTAATGAGGAAGCAATTGGCCCAGGACGAACGCGGTACGAAACGGGAAGACCCCGATACCGGCAAGAAGTTCTATGATCTCAACAAGGATCCGATCGTCTCGCCATATACCGGCAAATCCTATCCGCGCTCTTTCTTCGAGCAGAACGCTGTCGCCGCGGTTCGCGCCAAGGCGGCTGTGGTGAGCGCGGCGGCGGATGAAGAGGAAGAGGCGGAAGTCGAGGAGGTCGTAGAACCCGGCGCTCCCGAAATCGTCTCCCTCGAGGAAGCCGATGCCGAAGAGGCAGGCGCCGACGAAGGCGAAGAGATACCTGATGTCGAAGACGTCGAAGACGTCGAAGATATTGGCGAGGACGACAGCGACGTGTTCCTCGAAGAGGACGAAGACGAGGACGACAAGCTCGATTTCGACGTCGGCGGCGGCGACGAGCGCTAAGCTCGGAACCGTCCGATCGCACCCACGAAATAACCCCTTGCAAGCAAGAGGTGACGTGGGTAGATAGCACCGCGCTTCGACGGGAAACCGCCGCGGCGCATACCCAAAGGCACGATCCGATCGTGTCACCGGATGTGATCCACGGATCGTTGATGGGGCCATAGCTCAGTTGGGAGAGCGCTTGCATGGCATGCAAGAGGTCGTCGGTTCGATTCCGATTGGCTCCACCAATTCCTATGTTTCGTCGTTGAAATTAAACGATCTTTTCAGCACCCTTCCGGCTTCCCCACTTCGTTCCCCATTCTTGCTGTTCGCCACTTGGATGTCGTGCGACTCCCCGCGTGGAGCGCAATTGACATCAAGATGGGCGATTTTAAATAGTTCGCTTAGCGAGCGTCGTGTCCCGTTTCGTAGCAGGCACAGGATCTTAGATCCCTTCCTCAAGTGCAGGCGCTATCGGCGTCCAACTAGCATTCAAGACTGATCATTGAGTCGCGTTTTGCGGATCAAGGCGATGCAGCGTGACGGCGATGTCCGACAAATCGGGGCGCTGGAAGCCGGTCCGGTCCCCAGGTCTCTACGCCCAATCCGGCCGGCGCCGGTACTATGTGAATTGCTGGCACGCCGCCGCTCACGAATCCGCGGCGATGTGGAAGATCTACGGTTCTCCAGGAGCAGGCGTGCTTGACCGCAGAGCCAACGCCCCCTGTAAGTCGGATCACACGGACACTTGGTTTGGCACGGAGACAACGGATCATGTTCGAGCTCTTGTGCGCGTGCATCAGGTTCGATGCCACTCGTGAAGGTACGAGCCAGCTGGCCGAGCAGATCTCGCGGGCGGGTTGGGAGGACCTGCTGCAGTACGCGGGAACGCTTCGGCTGGGCTCGGTCCTGGTCCGGGCGATAAGGCGGCTGGAGCTCGCGCCGCCGATGCCTGAGATGACCTTGCCGGACGGGCGGGTGACGATCACCAAGGCGCTGGCTCAGCATGAATCAGGCCATCTGGAGCGCAGGGCAGTGTTGCGCGACCGGCTGGTCGAGATCGCGGCGGCGCTGAATGGTGAAGGTATCGTTCCAGCGGTATTGAAGGGCGGCCGATCCCTTGTCATTGGCCAGCCCGACTGGAGGCAGCTGCGGGACATCGACCTGCTGGTCGAACCTCGACTGGTGGGCAGGGCCCAGGAGCTGGTGCGCAGCCTTGGCTACCGAGGTGCCGAAACCCCTCGTTCCCGACTGGTTCACCATCACCTGGAGGAGCTCTACCGCGACGACATGCCGGGCTGGATCGAAATCCACCGGCGCGGTGGCCCGTCACGGGTGGAGCAGTTCCTGCCGACGGCGGAATTGCTTGCAGCTGCCGAACCGGTAGTGGTGGAGGCGAACGCGCGCCTTGGTGTCATGCCGCCGCACCTCGATGTGCTGCATGGCCTGATCCATCACCATGTGGGTCACCGGGCGGTAAAGCGCGCCGAGATCGACCCGAAAGGCCTCTATGAGTTCGGGGCTGGCGTCATCGCACTCAGTGAGCGGGGACGTCTGGCGCTGGCGGATCGGGCGGTACGCCACCCCAGGGTAATGGCGATACTGGAACTATGGACCACCGCGGCGGCGGAACTGTTCGGCATGCCCATCCCTGTAGAACTCGCGCCAGCCCCGGACGTGATCCGCTGGTGGACGGAGATGGCCGATAGCGAGAACGCGAAGCCTGCCGGGATCGGCCATGAACTCCGCGCCGCCCTCGATGCCCGTCGGATGCGACGGGCCGAGGGAGGAGATAGCCGCTTGCGGCGGGCTTACTGGCATCTCTCGATCCCGCTCAGTTTCGTCAAGCGGCCCGTGTGGTTCGGATAGGCGGCACTCAGCCCGACCAGTGAACGATCTCGAGGTCGGGCAGCCCCCATGGCTGGGTTCCCATGTCCAGGGCCATGATGCCGAGGCCCTCGGTTTCGATTTCGCCGCGGCCCCAGACGGGATGCCGCTGGCGGGCGTTGCCGCTTTCGTTGCCGTAGCGGAACGGCGGAAAGATCAGGCCGTCGCGGTGCAGGTCGGCTCGCACCAGGAGCATCGTCCCGCCCACCGATTGCAGCCGCACCGGCCCCTGGCCACGCCGCGCATCGAGCGTGACCTTGCCTTGGTCGGCCCAGGCATTGAGATCGAAGCTCTTGCCGCCGGGCTCGACGACGCAGTTTGGCGTCACGACATCGAACCCGGTCTCGATCAGCCGGTGCAGCACGTCAGCCGGATAGTCGGCGAGATCGATATCCACCCACAGCACGTAGTCCTCGTCGCGCAGTGCCCGGAACAGCAACTGGTTTCGCGCCCGCGCAAGGATCTGCCGCCGCGCTTGCTGCAACCCGGGGGCCCAGCGCGGCAGGCCCGCCGGCATGTGGAAGCCATAGTCCTTCTTGTGGAGGCTCACCCGATGGGAACGACCCTCGAGCCGCGGCACAAGGTCTTGCAGGGCTTCGAAGCTGCCATCCGTGCTGTCGCCTTCCAGTATCCCGACAGACAGCCGCTCCTTCGGCCAATCCAGTTTTTCGAGCAGCGATGCGTAGGTTTCGAGATACGGGGTGGCGTTCTTGGCCGGCGTCAGGATCACGACGCTTGGCAAATCGGGCAACACTGATCTCCTCTGGCGCAGCCAACCGATTGCCCGGCAGCGATGGCCTTGCTATCGATCCGGACCGGCGGAGTATTCGATGAACCACGAGCCGAACACCAGCGAAGATCTCACGGTCGAAAATCTCGCGTCCCTGGCCGAACGCTTGGCGGCCTGGCGGCCGGAGTACCCCGCCGGGCGCTTTGCGGGACGCGGCATCGTCGTATGCGCCGGTGGATCACGGGTCTTCACCAACGCCTACGTGCTGCTGTCGGTGCTTCGCCGGACGCTGCGATGCACCTTGCCGATCGAGGTTTGGCATTTCGGCGCCGATGAGATGTCGCCCTCGATGGCTGGCCTCCTCGCCGAACTCGATGTCGAGGTGGTTGACGCACTGCCGCACATCGCTGCCGAAACCGCGTCCGTTCGGGACGGCTGGCAGCTCAAGCCCTTCGCCATCCAGTATTCGCGCTTCGCCGAGGTCTTGCTGCTCGACGCGGACCAGGTGCCGGTTCGCGATCCGGCCGAGGTGTTCGATTGGCCGGAGTACCGGGAGACCGGCGCTGTGTTCTGGCCCGATATGGTCGAGCTGCGGGAAACCAATCCGGTCTGGGCGGCGCTGGGCCTTGCTCCCCGCCGCACCGTCTCGTTCGAAAGCGGGCAGGTCCTGGTCGACAAGCGCCAGCACTGGCGCGCCCTCTCGGTGGTCGGGGCGCTCAACGCCGAGGCCGAGCGCCTCTACCGCATGATCTATGGCGACAAGGATACGTTCCTCATCGGCTGGCAACTCGCCGATGCCGGCTTGGCGGTGGTGCCGCATGCGCCATTCAACGACGAGCGGTATCTGGTGCAGCGCGATTTCGCCGGCGCCCCGATGTTCCAGCACCGCACCAACTCGAAATGGGCCTATGCGGGGGGCCAGCACGAACTCGAAGGCTTCGTGCATCTCGAGGTCTGCAAATCGGCGATCGCGGAGCTTCGCTCGCGCTGGAATGGCCGGGTTTTCCACGTGCCGGATCGCAGCGTTGCGGCCCGTGCGGTTGAAGCAGAGCTGGTGCTGGCGGGACCACTTTTGCTTGACGTGCTCGCCGACGAGACGGTGCGGATAGAACTCATGCCGATGGGGGAGATCGCGGCGGGTGCTGGCCGCGCCAATGACCGGCAGAACTGGTGGTGCGAGGAGGGTCCCGATGGGTTCGACCTCGTCATCAGTGACGCCGATCGCATCACCTACCGGCTGCGACGCCTCGACCGCGACAACTGGGAGGGCATGCGCACGCGTGTGCCGGAGCACGTGGTGACATTGCGTCCGGCCGGTGCCGGCAATATCGCGAGCGTATCGGCGCCCGGCCTGGTCGATCAGCTGCTGCGCGCCGCCGGGTACCCGCGTACAAGCCCCGAGGCCAAGGCCGAATTGCAGGCAGCGCTGCGCCTGCTCTGCCGCGTCGACCTCGGCGCGCTGGAGCGGCTCAAGGCCCTGGCGACGGAGTCGGAAGGGCTGGCGGCGATGCTCGACGCGGTTGCGCCAGGGCGGGAGCGGGATGAAGTGCGGCGCGACATGGTGCTTGGCCGCTTCTACCACTTCACCGGCAAAGATGACTGAGAGGCGGGCGCTATTCATCGCGCCCACAACGCCGGCCCGCACCGGCAACGGCCTCGCGATGCGCGTCGGCATGTTCCAGGACGCTCTCGGCCGGGTGGCCGAAGTCGACACCCTGGTCTTGCCGGTATCCGGGCCACCTCCCGACGAGCGGTTCGCCGAAGCGTTTGGCGCTGCGGCGATGAGCATTCCCACAGCCGGCCGCGCCGATACGCAGTTCGTGATGCTGAGCCGCATCGCCGATCCGGCGGAACGGCTGAGGCAGTTCCGGCTCTACGGCCGCGGCAGCCGGCATGCGGCGGTGTCAGCTCCGGTGCTGGGCGATGCACGACGCTGGCTGGAGGGCCGTCGGTACAACCTGGCGCACATCGCCCGGCTGTATCTCGCCGACACGATCACTGGCGTTCCGGCCGACCACCTCAGCCTCGATCTCGACGAGGACGATGCCTGGGCTTGGCGGCGCCTCGCCGATACGCAACCACCGGCGGAGGCTGCGTGGTCGATAGCCGAAGCGGAGGCCGAGGACCGCCTGCTGGCGCGGCGCGGCGCGGCGTTCGACACACTCTTCGTCTCGGGACCGGCGGATGAGGCTGCACTCGCAGCGCGCCATCCCGGCTTCGATTTCAACACGATCGCCAACGCCATCGAATTTCCCGAGGCGCCGCAGCGGCGCGACGATGGTCGCACCGTACTGTTTGTGGGGGCGTTCGGTTACCGGCCCAACATCGATGGCGTGCTGTGGTTCGTGCGAGAGGTCTGGCCGCAGGTTCGAGCCCGGTCCGCCAACCCGCCGCGTTTGCGGCTCGTCGGCCGCGATCCGCCAGAGGTTATCCGGGCCCTGCACTCGCCGGCTGACGGCCTTGAGGTTGTCGGACCGGTGGACGAGCTCGCGGCAGCCTATGCGGAGGCGACGCTGGCCATAGCTCCGCTGCACACCGGCGCCGGGACGCGGCTGAAGCTCGTCGAGGCGGCGGCGCATCGCCTGCCGGTGGTCACCACCACGCTCGCGGCCCGCGGGCTGGCGTTCGTCGGCCCTGAGACCGCCTGGCTCGCCGACCAGCCAACGCCGTTCGCCGACGCCGTGCTGGCGGCGCTCGCTGATCCCGCCGCGCGAGTGCGCCGTGCAGACCTGTCCCTGCGGCTGGCACAAGACATCCACGACCGGGTACAAGTCGTTGACGGGCTTGCCCGAGTATTTGCCGACATGCTTCAAGGAAGCGACGCCGCGCGGGGACACCGATGAGCACCGAGATTTCGGACGACATGATATTCTCGCCCACCGAGGGGCTGGAGATTTCCGAGGTACCCGATGGCCGCGTGATCTATCAGGCTGCCAACGAGCGCGTGCATTACTTCAACCCCACCGCGGTGGTGGTGTTCGAACTCTGCGGCCTCGGTCACACAGTCGCCGAGATCGGCACGTTCCTCAAGGATGCGTACGGGCTCGCGGCGGAGCCCGCTGCCGAAGTGCGCCAGTGCATCGAGGCTCTCGTCAGAGAGAACCTGCTACGTCCCTCGACCCCATAATCTGCCGCACGCTGAGGCGCGAATACCGGCTGTTCGCGCCGGACGCGGAGGCACGCCGATCGTTTGAGTTCCTGACCATCGACCCCGAGGTCGAGGGTCGCTCGCTCGAGCCGATCGACGTGCATTTCGATCGCCGGTTCGGCTTTCTCGCTGCCAAGCTCCCCAACGGCGCCCTGGTCGAAGGCACCAGCCGGCACGTTCTCGGGATGTTGCACGGCCTGATCTACTGGGATCTGTCGCAGTCTCACCCCGAAAGCCCGTTGATCCACGGCGCCAGCGTCATCATCGACGGCCGCCGCTTCGTCGTCACCGGCGCCAAGGGCGCGGGCAAGACGACGTTCATGCTGTCCCTGCTCGCGGCGGGCCATGAGGTCGAAGGCGACGAGCATGTGGTGCTCGACCCCGAAGGCGTGATCGCGCGCCCGCGTACCCTCAGGGTGAAACCCGGCAGCCTGCGGATCGTGCCCGGCTTGCCGGCAGGGATCGAGCGCACCCCGACCATCGACATCTGGGAGGGCGGCTACATCCACGCAGTGAGCCCGGCGCTGTTCGGCCGCCCCTGGGTGGTCCGTCATGGCAAGCTCGACGGTATCGTCTTCATCGCGCCCAACCATGGCGGTCGCAGCGTCGTGGCGCGCCTGTCGCCCAACGAGGCCTTTCAACGGCTGATGCGGACAGTGATATTCCCGGGTGTTTCCGTGCTGGCCGAAACAGTTCGGGTTCGCCGCCTCGTGGCAGAGGCTCCCGCCTTCGAACTGCGGCTCGGAGACCTCAGTCAAGCAGAATTCCAGATGCAGCAGCTGGCAAGGACTTGACGC
>JBKJMF010000239.1:0-4839 GCA_046596525.1 Devosia sp.
CCTCACCAACCGGCCAGCCCTGTTCGATCCGCTCAACCAAAAGCACTCGACCCGATGGCGTCAGACGCGCATTCTTGTGGATGTTCATTCGGGGAACTCCGCTGAAGGTTGGTTGGCCTTGCAACCCCAGCTTCTCAGTCCCTCCCCGAATGAACAACCTTCATAGCTTCGACAGCTAGCTGCCCCACTGCTCACGCCAGGTCGGTACGGGATCACCCGGCGCCGGCGTCGCGAGATAGATCGCGCGCGCCATCGCCCGGCTCAGGCACACAGCCGCCGCATGACCAAGCTGTAGCGCGTTGAGCACCGGGTCGGTGATCGGCCGGGCGCCCGTCGAAACCGAGAAGATCAGGTCACCGTCCACCTGCGTGTGCGCGGGACTAGCGCCGCGCCCAATGCCATCCTGAGCCGCCACCGCAAGCCGCTTCAGCTGCGCCTTGGTGAGGTCGGCGTCTGTCGCGACGATAGCGATGGTGGTGTTCGAGATCGGCGTCACCCAGTCGCGCTTCGAGCGCGCGGTCTGCTCGAACGACATCGGGCCGGCCAGTGGCCCCAGACCGCCGAACTCGCCATCCGCCTCGAACGGCGCGGCCCAGAAGTGCTTGCTGTCGCCCATGGTGACGCTGCCCGTGGGGTTGGCAACCACAAGGGCCCCGACGGTAAAGCCGCCGGGGATCACCAGCGAAGCGGACCCCAGCCCGCCCTTGAGGTTGGCTGTCAGTGCTCCGACACCCGCTCCGGCGGTGCCCAGGGCAAAATTCTCGCCAGCGCTACGCAGCGCCGCCAGACCCAGCGCCCGGTAGGGGTTCTCGTCCCAGTCCTTGTCGCCATTGTTGAGCAGGTCGAAAATGATGGCACCCGGCACGATCGGAATCGTCGCCCGCTCCACCTTGAAGCCGCGCCCCATCTTCCTGAGGCCGTCGCTCACCCCCGACGCCGCATCGAGCCCGAAGGCCGAGCCGCCCGACAGCACCAGCGCATCGATCTCCTCGACCAGCTTGTCCGGTGCCAAGAGCTCTGTCTCGCGCGAGCCGGGCGAGCCGCCCATCACGTCGACCGAGGCGCGGAACGGCCGATCCGCCACCAGCACCGTGGTGCCGGTCTTGATCTTGTGGTCCTCGGAGTTGCCGACGCGGAGGCCCGCGACATCGGTGATCAGGTTGCGCGGTCCGGGTTTCATCCGGGCTCCTTCGTTTGTCTACGCGGCCGCTCCCAGCCGCTCGTTCACCAGTGTCAGCGCCCGGTTGACCGGCACGCCGTCCGGGTCCCAGGTGCGGCGCATTTCCAGCATCTGCTGGGCGATGGCCCAGTTGCCGAGTTTCAGATGCGCATCGAGCAGCAGCTGCCCGAACAGGTCGCGCTGCGCATGACTGCCGCCGATCTCGGTCATCCGCGGATTCGCCACCGAAAGCCACTTCGCCGCCGCGGCATGGTCGCCCCGCGCATGCGCCAGAACGCCACGCGCCGCCGGCAGCGCCACCTCCTGCCACACGACGCGGTCGAACGCCGTCGAGGTCGCGGCCTTGTCCTCTACCGCCCGCATCAGCTCATCCGCCTCGGCACGCTCCGCCCGCGCCAGCCCGTAGAGATACTGGAGCGTCAGGAAGGGCTGGATGGTGTCGCGCGCCCTGCCCTGCATGTGATTGGCAACATCCTCCCAGCGGTTGCCCACATCCATGCCGGCGACTTCCATTCGCGCCAGCAGCGACACCGCGCCGACCTGGTCCTGCGAGTAGTCCGGCTCGATGCCCCAGACGTGGTTGTCATAGGCGTCGAACACCGCGGCATTGTCGCCCTGGCTGATGTGGAACAGCGCCTTGTGCCACCAATTGTGGGTGTACATGAACGAGTTGAGGTCGACCCAGGTCCGCTGCGCCTCGGCGAGGAACTGCACGCCCTCCGCCACACGCCCGGTGCCCAGCATCACATGCGCCAGCGCATGCTGCGCCCATGGTTCCTTGGTCTTGAGCTTGAGCGCCAGCCGCGCCTCGCGCTCGGCGGTCTCGAGGTCATGCAACTGCTCGTAGCCGAAGGCTAGCATGCCGTGGATATGCGGGCTGTCGGCGTTCTCTGCCTCCGCCGCCTTGGCGATGCGCAGCATGTTGGCCGCGTCGCCGCGGTTGAAACTGAAATACTGGTGCAGCTTCACCGAGGCCAGATCGCGCGGATAGCGCGCCACGATTTCGTCGCCGATCGCCTGCACGCCGGGGATGTCGTCGGCGATCCAGCGCTCGAGTTGCGCGATCAGCATCCGCTCGCGCTCGTTCGCTCCGGCAGCGGCCGCCTGCGCCCGGGCGAGATACTTGGACGCCATCGTCTTGGCGCCCTCGGCCTCGAGGAACATCCAGGTGAATCCGGCATAGGTGTTGGCGAGCACCGCATCCGGCTCGCCATCGGCAGCGGCAATGATGTTGCCGGCCTTCTTCTCGTAGCCGAGGAACCCGGTGACGAAATCGTCAATCCCCTGGAGCGTGGCGCCGCCGGCGCGGCTCACTTCATTTCCGAGGGCATCCTGTGCCATGTTCGCACTAACCATTTGTCCAACCGGTCAAATATAGCCCTCGCGCCGACCCTGTCCACGGCGGCGACGAGCAAAAAACAAATCGAGATCTCAGCATGCCGCAGTTCCAGAACGGCCCCGCCTCGGTGCACTACGAAATCCTTGGCGAGGGCGCGCCCGTGCTGCTGATCGCCGGCACCGCCAGCGACGGCGCCAGCTGGGGCCCGCTGCTGCCACTTCTGCCCAGCCGGCAGCTGATCCTGATCGACAACCGCGGCTCCGGACAGACCCGCTTCGAGGGCCCGATCGACCTCGCCGACATGGTCGCCGATTGCGCCGCGCTGCTCGACCATCTTACCCTCGAACGGGTCGACGTGATCGGCCACTCGCTCGGTGGCTTCCTCGGTCTCGCGCTGGCGGCCACACATCCCAAGCGAGTGAACCGGCTCGTGACAATGGGCGCCGGCACCATCAGCCCCAAGGCGCGCGTGCTGTTCCACGACCTGTCGCAGCTCTACTTCACCATGCCGCCCGCCGACTGGTTCCGCCTGCTCTACCAGTGGCTGTTCTCGACCCCGTTCTTCGCCGACGAGGCCAATGTCGCGGCAGCCGCGGCGGCATCCACCGCCTACGCGCACCGCCAGTCGCCAGGCGATTTCGCGCGGCAGGTGGCAGCGATCGACCGGGGCATGACGGTCGACTTCTCGACCATCGCCTGCGAGGTACTCGCCGTCTCCGGCGATCTCGACCTGTTGGCGCCACCGGGGGCGGTCGAGGAATTGCACGGCAAGGTGCCGCGCTTCACGCACGAACGCATCGCCAACGCCGCGCACTCCCTGCACTGGGAAGCGCCGGCGGCGGTAGCGCGGGAGATTAACGGGTTCCTGCGCTAAATCACCCGCCCACCGTCGACCTCAAGCGCCACGCCGGTGATCATCGACGCTTCGTCCGAGCAGAGGAAGCATGCCGCGTTGCCCATGTCCTCGGGCGTCGAGAACCGGCCCAACGGGATCGTGGCGAGGAACTTGGCCCGGATTTCCGGCGTGTCCTCGCCCATGAAAGTCTTCAGCAGCGGCGTCTCACCGGCCACCGGGTTGATGGCGTTCACCCGCACGCCGAACGGCGCCAGCTCCACCGCCATCGACTTGGTCGCCGTCACCATCCAGCCCTTCGATGCATTGTACCAGCTCAGCCGCGGACGCGGGCTTACCGCCGCTGTCGACGCGACATTGAGGATCGCCCCGGTCTTTCGCGCCTTGAAGTGCGGCACGAGGTGGCGTGCCGTCAGGTAGACCGACTTCATGTTCACGTTGAACACGCGGTCGAAATCCGCCTCGGAAATCTCGTCCAGCGCTGCCGGCAGGTGTGAAACGCCGGCATTGTTGACGAGGATATCCACCTTGCCGAAGGCCATCAGAGCCGCTGCTGCTAGCTGATTAACGCTCGCATCCTTGCTGACATCGACATGGCCCGCCTTCTGGCCAAGCTCCCGAGCCAGTGCCTCAGCACCCTCGATGTTGATATCCGCGATCAGCACCCGCGCCCCCTCGGCCGCGAACTTGCGCACGATGCCGGCGCCAAAGCCTGATGCGCCGCCCGTCACGATAGCGACCTTGCCCTCTAGTCTCATCATCTCACCCGTGCCATGCGGCCACTGTCTTCAACACCGAGAAGCCGTACAGCGCCTCGAAACCCTTTTCTCGGCCATGGCCCGATTTGCCGACGCCGCCGAACGGCAGTTCGACGCCGCCGCCCGCACCATAATTGTTCAGGAACACCTGCCCGGTCTTGATGGCCTTGGCCATCCGCATCTGCCGCCCGCCGTCGGCGGTCCAGACGCCGGCCACCAGCCCGAAATCCGTGCCATTGGCGATTGCCACCGCCTCGGCCTCGTCATCGAACGGGATCACCACCTGCACCGGCCCGAAAATCTCGTCCTGCGCCAGCCGATTGTCCGGTGTGACGCCCGACAGCAGCGCCGGCGCTAGATAGTGCCCACCGCGCGGCGCATCGCCGACAATGCTGCCCCGCCCGGCAATCTCGGCCCCGCCAAGATCGTCGAGGAACCCGCCGACGATCTCCTTCTGCCGCTCCGACACCAGCGGCCCGAGATCGAGATCGGCCACCGCCGGCCCGACCTTCAGTACCTTGTAGCGCTCAGCCATGCGGCCCAGCACCTCGTCGTGAACCTCACGCTGCACCAGGATGCGCGAGCTCGCCGAACAGGTCTGCCCGGCGTTCTGGATGCCGGCAGTGATCAGGAACGGCAGCGCCCGGTCGATATCCGCGTCAGCAAACACCAATTGCGGCGATTTCCCGCCCAGCTCTAGCGTCACCGG
>JBKJMF010000448.1:0-7330 GCA_046596525.1 Devosia sp.
CCCGCGCGGGCGTGTTCTCGACCACCTTGATGCTCTCGGGCCGGTTCAGCTCGATGCCCTTCCTGGCGTAGTCCTCTTCGATGTCCCAGGCGTCCCAGTCGCGCGGCTTGTCGGCCGGATAGACCCAGAGCTGGTTGCCGCGACCGGCCAGCGCCTCGCGCCCGGTCGCCTTGTGGATGAGGCTGGTGACCGTGCCATCGAGCCCGATCGTCGCGCGGATATGCGCGTTCTCGAGATGCCCTTCGCCGACCGACAGCCCCGGCAGCGGCTCGAGATCGGCGCGGGTGAACACCTTGATGCCGAGCGGCGGCATCACGTCGGCGCTCGAATAATGCGCGCCGTCGGTCATCGTCACCCGCACCGGCCGGCGGCTGAGCGAGGGGTTCACCACCACCACCGCATCGGCCACGTCACCATCGGGGATCTTGGCGACGATTGCCGACATCGCCATCTGCTGGCGCGCCAGCGCCCGGCCGATGGCGTCGTTCAGCTCGCGCTCCGCGTCATCGTACACCTCGGCGATCGACGAGCCCGGCAGGATGTCGTGGAACTCGTTCTTCAGCACCACGCGCCAGATATGCTCGAGGCTCTCCGGCTGCTCGCCGCCGAGCAGCGCGGCCAGCGAGCCCAGCGTTTCCGCCGTGATCAGCGCCCGCTCCGCCTGGCGGTGCGCCTTCTTGGTGGCGCTCTGTGTGGTCAGCGTTGCGCGGTGCAGTTCGAGGTAGATATCGCCCTGCCACACCGGCAGTTGCGCCGTCTTCCCTGTCTCGTGCGCCGCCGCGAAGAAGTCCTCCACTCGGCTCCAGCGCGCCTTGGGCAGCACCGGGAAATCCCGCAGTTGCATCTCGCGCTCGATATATTCCGGCGTCACCCCGCCGCCACCGTCTCCATAACCCACCGCCAGCAGCGAAGTCGGATGCACCGTCTTCTGCATGAAGTTGCGCCAGGTCTTCAGAATGCTCAGCGGATTCACTGCGCCGTTATAGCCGTGCCACGGGTTGTTGAAGGTGTGGGTGAGCACCCGGGAGCCGTCGATCCCCTCCCACCAGAACAGGTCGGCGGGGATGGTGTTGGTGTCGTTCCAGTTCACCTTGATGGTGAAGAAGGAGTCGATACCCCCTTGTTTCAACAGCTGCGGCAGCCCGCCCGAAAAGCCGAAGCAATCGGGCAGCCAGCACACACTGTGCCGCACCCCGAACTTCTGCTGGAAGTAGCGCTGCCCGTAGAGGATCTGCCGCGTCAGGCTCTCGCCGGTCGGCATATTGGTGTCGGGCTCGACCCACATGCCGCCCACCGTCTCCCAGCCGCCGGAGCTGACCTTGGCCTTGATCTTCTGGAACAGCGCCGGATCGTCTTCCTCGATCTGCGCGTAGTAGTGCGCCGTCGACTGGTTGAAGCGGAACCCGGACTGCGCCAGGTACTCGTTCGAGCCCTCCATCAGCGTCACCGCCGTGGAGAATGTGCGCCGCATCTTCCGCCGCGTCTCGGCATAGGGCCAGAGCCAGGCGAGATCGATATGCGCATGCCCGGTGAGCGCGATCTCACCCTGCGGCGGGAACCGCTCCTGCAACTCGCGCAACCGGTCGATCAGCTTGAGATCGGCCCGGATGACGCTCTGCCGCTGCTCGTCCGTCAACCCGGCCGGGTTGTCCTTCAGCGGTGGCAGCTGCCAGATCCGCTGCTGCCCCTTCTCTGCCGCGAAGCGCGAGACATAGTCCTGCGTCGCCGACGGCCAGTCGAGCGCGTAGAACGCCTCCTCGGCCGCGGCGATCAGGTGCGGCACCACCTCATGCCCGTCGAGTTCGCTCGCCGCCTCGTGCACCTGCTGCAACCGCAGCCGCAGCGTATCCACCGCGCCGTCGAGCCAATAGAGCTTCGCCTCGTTCAGATGCGGCTTCCGCACCGGCTCGCCGAATGGCAGCCGCGCCACTGCTTCCGCCTCGATGCGGAAGTTGTGCGACCGGACCGGGAATTCCTTGTGGTACGGATCGTTGCCGTAGCCGACATTCTCGTCGGCATAGATCAGCGTCGCCAGCGCCTCACCGCCCAGATCGAGAAAAAGCCGCGTCTCGCCGATCGGCCAGCTCGGCGGCACCGACACGCCCACTGCGAAGTTCTGCACCCCGTCGCGGCTCGGCCACGGCGCCCCGAGCTCGATCGGGCTGCCGTTGAGCGTCCAGCCGCCGACCGGCACGGTCTCCCGCTCCCGCCACCAGGTGAGCTCATCCAGCCGCACCTTGATCCGGTCCAGCCGCTGCTCGATCGACAGAGCCATAGTCCACGCACTCCTGGGTCACGCCCGCAAAACGAAGTGCGGACGAAACCACAAGTGTGCATGGCCCGCTAGGGCTCTCGTCAGCCGTGGTTGATCATGACGTGACGGACGGCAGTATAGTCCTCCAGCGCGTAGACCGACATGTCTTTCCCGTAGCCGGATTGCTTCAGCCCGCCATGCGGCATCTCGTTGACGAGCATGAAATGGGTATTGATCCACGTACACCCATACTGCAGCCGCGCAGCCGTCTGCATCGCCTTCGACACGTCCTTGGTCCACACCGACGAGGCGAGGCCGTAGTCGCTGTCATTGGCCCAGGCGATGGCGTCTTCCGGGTCGGTGAACCGGGTGATCGACACCACCGGCCCGAACACCTCGCGCCGCACGATCTCGTCCTCTTGCAGCGCCCCGGCGATCACTGTCGGTTCGTAGAAGAACCCCCGGTCGCCGGACACATGCCCGCCCGCCGTGATCTTGATATGCGGCAGTTCCGACGCCCGCTCGACGAAGCTCGCCACGCGATCGCGCTGGCGCTTGGAGATCAGCGGCCCGATTTCGTTCAGCGTGTCGTCCGCCTGGTTGTACTTGATCGAGCTGACCGCGGAACTGAGGTCCGCCACCAGCCGGTCGTGGATCTTCGGGCCGGCATAGATGCGGCAGGCCGCCGTGCAGTCCTGCCCGGCATTGTAGTAGCCGAACGCCTTGAGCCCGCTCACCACCGCCTCGATGTCCGCATCGTCATAGACGATCACCGGCGCCTTGCCGCCGAGTTCGAGATGCGTGCGCTTCACCGACTTGGCGGCGGCCTGCAGCACCTTCTTGCCGGTTGCCACGTCGCCGGTGATCGAGATCATGTTGATCTTGGGGTGGTTGATCAGCGCGTTGCCGACGCTGTCGCCCCGGCCGAGGATGACGTTGACCACACCCTCGGGCAGGATGTCGGCGAACACTTTCGCCAGCTTCAACGCCGTCAGCGGCGTCTGCTCCGACGGCTTGAACACCACCGTATTACCGCCCGCGATGGCCGGCGCCAGCTTCCACGCCATCATCATCAGCGGGTAGTTCCACGGCGCGATCGAGCCGACGATGCCGATCGGGTCGCGGCGCACCATCGAGGTATGCCCCGGCAGGTACTCGCCCGCGATCGATCCCTGCATGTTGCGCACCGCGCCGGCAAAGAACCGCCAGCAGTCGACGATCGCCGGGATCTCGTCGTTCTTCACCGCATTGATCGGCTTGCCGCAGTTCAGCGCCTCGAGCGCCGCGAACCCATCGGCATCGTCCTCGATCGCCTGTGCGATCCGCAGCAGATAGTTCGAGCGCTGCCCCGGTGTCGTCCGCGACCACGTAACGAACGCCTTTTCGGCAGCAAGCACCGCCGCGTTGATCTGGCTCTCGGAAGCCTCCGGGATGCCCCTGATGAGTTCCCCGGTCCTGGGATTGAGCACCTGCTCCTCGGTTTCCGTCCCCGCCTCGAACTGCGAGCCGATCAGCATTTCGGTATTCATTAGTCTTTCTCCCGAACGAATTGGGTCATTTACCCATGCCGGCGACGGTCTGGTCGCCGCCTCGGCTGAAATAGAAGGCGAGCAGGATCGGCAGCAGCGTCACGATCACCACCACCATGGCGACCACGTTGGTCACCGGGCGCTGCCGCGGCCGCACCAGTTCCTCGAGCATCCAGATCGGCAGCGTCTGCTGCTGTCCGGCGGTGAAGGTGGTGACGATGACCTCGTCGAAACTGAGCGCGAAGGCCAGCATGCCGCCGGCCAGCAGCGCCGTGCCGATATTGGGCAGGATGATGTGGCGGAAGGTCTGGAACTTGTCGGCGCCGAGGTCCATCGCCGCCTCGATCATCGAGCCCGAAGTCCGGCGGAAGCGGGCCACCGCATTATTGTAGACGACGACGATGCAGAAGGTCGCGTGCCCGAGCACGATCGTCCAGAACGAGAACGGGATCTCCATCAGGCTGAACGCCGAGCGGAGCGAGATGCCGGTGATGATGCCGGGCAGCGCGATCGGCAGGATCACCAGCAGCGAGATGGTCTCGCGCCCGAAGAACCGCGTGCCGGAGACCGCCGCGGCACAGAGCGTCCCCAGCACCAGCGCGATCAGCGTCGAGATCGACGCCACCTGCACCGACAGCGTCAGCGCCTGCCAGACATCCGCCCGGTTCCACGTCACCTCGAACCACTTCAGCGTCAGCCCCGGCGGCGGCCACTGGTAGGTCCGTTCCTCCGACGAGAAGGCGTAGAGGAAGATCAGCGCAATCGGCGCCAGCATGAAGAACAGCCCTGCTCCGGCTGCGAGCTTCAGGCCCCATGGCGCGCGTGGTGCATCAGAGCGCATCGAACGCCCCCATGCGCTTGGCCATCCAGAGATACAGCCCCATGATGACGATCGGCACCACGGTGAAGGCCGCCGCCAGCGGGATGTTCCCCGCCGTGCCCTGGTGGGCGTAGACCGCCTGGCCGATGAAATAGGCCGAGGTGCCGATGATCTGCGGGATGATGTAGTCGCCCAGCGTCAGCGAGAAGGTGAAGATCGAGCCGGCGACAATCCCCGGCAGCGCCAGCGGGAAGATCACCTTCCAGAATGTCTGCATCGGCGTCGCGCCGAGATCGGACGAGGCATCGAGGAGATTGGTCGGTACCCGCTCGATCGCCGCCTGGATCGGCAGGATCATGTAGGGCATCCAGACATAGAGGAAGACGAGGAAGGTGCCGGTGTAGCTGATGGAGAGCGAGGGACCGCCGATCATCGGCAGCGACAGCCAGGCATCCAGCAGCCAGGTCAGGTGCAACTGCTCGAACACCCAGTTGAGGATGCCCTCCTTGGCGAGGATCAGCTTCCACGCATAGACCTTCACCAGGTAGCTGGCCCACAGCGGCAGCATGATGCCGAGGTAGAACAGCGCCTTCCACTTCCCCCGCGCATAGCGTGCCGCCATGTAGGCGATGGGAAAGGCGATCAGCGCCGAGGCGACCGTCACCACCGAGGCCATGATCACCGTGCGAAGGATCACATCGAGGTTCTGCGGCTTGAGCAGCTCGGCATAGGTCTTGAGCGTGAACTCGTAGTTGATCAGCCCCGAAAACTCGTCGATCGAAAAGAAGCTCTGCAGCAGCAGCGCGAACAGCGAGCCGATATAGACGATGCCGAGCCAGAGCAGCGCCGGCAGCAGCAGCAGGAACACGAACAGCTTCGGCTGGCGCCAGAACCTGTCGCTGAGCGAGCCGAGCCAGCCACGCTGGTTGGCGAGGATGGCGCCCGAGGCGGTGGCAGCGACCGCGCTCATCCGGCGTTCTCCATGAGGTGCAGCGCTTCCTTGGCGAAGCCTACCGTCACCCGCTCGCCCTCAGTGGGGACATCGTCGGTCGACGGCACCACCGCATGCAGCAGCGTGCCGTTGAGATCGATGCCGAGCCGCGTCGTCGCGCCGAGATAGGCCCGCGAGGCGACTGTGCCGCTGAGCGCCGAGTGACCTCCCTCCGCCCGGATGACATGGATGGCTTCCGGCCGCAGCGAGGCCCACCGCCGCTCGCCGGAGATGCTGTGGACGAACTCGGGATCGAGCACATTGGACGAACCGACGAAATCGGCAACGAAGCGGGAGTTCGGCGCACGATAGATTTGCTCCGGCGTTCCCACCTGGATCAGCTTGCCGAAATTGAACACCGCCACCCGGTCGGCCATCGACAGGGCCTCGCCCTGGTCGTGGGTGACGAAGATGAAGGTGATGCCGAGCGCCTTCTGCAGGGCCTTCAGCTCTTCCTGCATCTGCTCGCGCAGCTTCAGGTCGAGCGCCCCAAGCGGCTCGTCGAGCAACAGCACCTTGGGCTTGTTGACGATGGCGCGGGCCAGCGCCACGCGTTGTCGCTGCCCGCCCGAGAGTTGCCCCGGCCGCCGGTCGCCATAGCCGCCGAGCTTCACCAGCTCCAGCGCCGCCTCGGCCTCGCGGGCCCGCGTCCCCTTGTCGACCTTGCGCAGCATCAGCGAGAACTCGACGTTCTCGCGCACGTTCATGTGCGGGAACAACGCGTAATCCTGGAATACCGTGTTGACGTTGCGCCGATAAGGCGGCACGCCCTCGACAGCATCGCCGAATATCTGGATCTGCCCGGATGTCGGCTGCTCGAACCCGGCAATCAGCCTGAGGCAGGTGGTCTTGCCGGAGCCCGAGGGGCCGAGCATCGCGAAGAACTCCCCTTCGCCGACGTCGAGATCGACCTCGTCGAGAGCTTTCACCGCCCCGAAATGGCGGGAGACGGTCTGGAGGGAAACGGCCGATGTCATGCGTCTCAGAACCTTCGCGTCGAAATCAGGTGCCACCCCCGCAACGGCGAGGACCCACTCGCTGTGGACGCGAGGTTGCGTTGGGTTCCGCCGTCACGGGAGTGACAGTTGCGGGGTGGGAGAACGGAGCAGCGCCCCATCCCCCCGAGCCGTCTATCGGCCGCCGATAACCCCGACGTAATCGCTAACCCAGCGATAATACGGCACGCATTCGCCCGCCTCGCACTTCGCGGTCGGGGTCCGCCAGAAGCTAATCTTGTCGAAGTTCTCGTAGCCGTTGGCGGCGCAGCCCTCATCGGTGAGCAGCTCGTTCCCTTTGCAGGCGGCCGGCACCGACGGCACCGTGCCGAACCAGGCCGACACGTCACCCTGCACCTTGGGCGAGAGCGAGTGCTCCATCCACATGTAGGCGCAGTTCGGATGCGGGCTCTCGGCGTGCAGCATCGTGGTGTCGGACCAGCCGGTGATGCCTTCCTCGGGGAACGTCGAGTCTACCTTGGCGCCTTCGGCCTTCAGCACGTTGACCATGAACGGCCAGGACGAGGACGCAACCACGCCTTCGTTCTTGAAGTCGTCCATCTGGATGAACGCGTCATGCCAGTAGCGGCCGACCAGGGTGCGCTGCACGCGCAGCAGGTCGAGCGCTGCCTTGTACTGGTCTTCGTTCAGCGAGTAGGGGTCGGTGATGCCGAGCTCCGGCTTGTGCTTCATCAGGTAGAGCGCGGCGTCGGCCACGTAGATCGGGCCGTCATAGGCCTG
>JBKJMF010000477.1:0-2841 GCA_046596525.1 Devosia sp.
GGAGAAGGTGTCCCAGATCGACGTGCCGCGGCCATCGGTCTGGCCGCCCTCGATCTGGTAGGCGGCAGTGGCGGCGCCGAAACTGAAATTCGGGCCGAGTTCGTCACGCGAAATCGAAAACATCTTGTCTCCTCAACAGGGCGGCGCTTCAGCGCTCGTTGTGGTCGTCCCGCAGGGCCGATTCTCGACATCAGCGGATCAATGTAATCGATTGCATTACAGCCGAAAGCGCGGCTGTCACCCCGGGGCGACGCCGCCGGGCCAGCGCAGGAAGATCAGCTCGGGTTCGCCCGGATCGAGGTGTTCGAACATGCCGGTCTGGATGAAGCCGAGTTGCGGCAGGAGGTTGCGCATCGGGGCGTTGGACTCGTTGGTGGAGGTCCAGAGCTTTTGATCCGGCGGGGTCAGTGCGAAACAGTGTTCGATCAGGGCGCGACCGATGCCCTGGCGGCGGGCTGTGGGGGCGACCACCAGCAGCTCGATGAAGGGCGAGCGGAAGAAGCTGCGGGTGAGGACGACGTAGCCGGCGGCGAAATTGTCCTGCCAGGCGATGTGGCACTCGCCGGCGTGGACCCACTCGGCGATGGCTTCGCGGCGTTCGGTGCCGGCGGGGGCGATGCCGATCACCGCGTCGATTTCAGCCTCGGTGGCGAGGCGGATCGACAACATCGCTCAGGGCTTCAGTTGTGGGTTGGCGGCGAGAATAGTGCGGACGATGGCGCGGAAGGCTTGGGCCTCGGGGCCATCGGGGTCGGTGGCGACCACGGGCCTGCCGGCATCGGAGCTTTCGCGGATCGACATCACCAGCGGGATTTCGCCGAGGAACGGGATGTCGAACGTATCGGCAGCCTGGCGGGCGCCGCCGTGGCCGAAGATGTCGTAGCGGTTACCGGTGTCGGGGGCGACGAAATAGCTCATGTTTTCGATCAGCCCGAGGATCGGCACGCCGGTGCGCAGCAGCATGTCCATCGCCTTCTTGGCGTCGATCAGCGCCAGGTCCTGCGGAGTGGAGACGATGACGGCGCCGAGCAACGGCACCTGCTGGACCAGCGAGATCTGGATGTCGCCGGTGCCGGGTGGCAGGTCGACGACCAGCACATCGAGGCCGCCCCAATCGCTCTCGCGCAGTAGTTGGCGGAGAGCCGACGTGGCCATCGGGCCGCGCCACACCACGGCCTGGTTGGCGGTGAGCATCGAGCCGATCGACATGGCGCGGAGACCGTAGGCCTCGTGCGGGGCGAAGATACCGTCGTCGCGGACGGCGGGCTTGCCCTCGAGGCCGAGGAGTTTTGGGATCGACGGGCCGTAGAGATCGGCGTCGAGGATGCCGGTGCGGAGCCCCTCGGCGGCGAAGCCGAGCGCCAGGTTGACCGCAACGGTGGATTTGCCGACGCCCCCCTTGCCGGAACCGACGGCGATGATGTGGCGGACGCCGGGCACGGCTTCGCGCGGCGGCGGACCGGGACGGCCCTGCGCCTTGGCCTGGCCGGTGGCGGCCTGGGCGCGGTCGGAGGTGAGCGACACCATGACCTTGCGGCCTTCGGCGACCTTTTCGGCGGCCGCCTGGGCGGCGACGCGGGCGGGGCCAAAGGCGGCCTCCATGCCCGGGGCGACGGAGATGGCGAAGGCTACGGCACCGGTGGTGACGATGATCTCGCTCAGCCCGCCATAGCCGGCGAGCTCGCCGCCGCCGGGGATTTCCACGGAGGCGAGGGCGCTGCGGACGGCGGTGGCGATGAGTTCATTGGCCATTTGGCGGTTCCTGCGCAGATGGTCCCCCACCCGCGATGTCATTCCCGTGAAAGCGGGAACCTCAGTTTTCTTGCAGGCGGCACCATCGCAAACGGAGGTCCCCGCTTTCGCGGGGATGACCCGGTGGGAAGATCGACGCCGGAGCCTGCGGCCGCCCCTTCCACCAGCTTCGCTGGTCCCCCTCCCCCGCCACGCGGGGGAGGATCAAGATCAGAGGATCGACTGGCCCGTGCTCTTCCAGTCCTTCACGAACTGCTCCAGCCCCGACTTGGTCAGCGGGTGGTCGGCGAGCTTGTAGATCACCGCCGGCGGGATGGTGGCGACGTCGGCGCCGGCGAGGGCCACTTCGGTGATGTGGTTCGGGGTGCGGATCGAGGCGGCGAGGATTTCGGTCTTGAAGTCGTAGTTGTCGTAGATGGTGCGGATCTGCTCGATCAGTTCGACGCCGTCGGCGTTGATGTCATCGAGGCGGCCGATGAACGGCGAGATGTAGGTGGCGCCGACCTTGGCCGCCAGCAGCGCCTGGTTGGGCGAGAAGCAGAGCGTGACGTTGGTCTTGATGCCTTCCTTGGAGAAGACCTTGCAGGCCTTGAGGCCGTCGATGGTCAGCGGCAGCTTCACCACGACGTTCTCGGCGAGCTTTGCCAAGACGTGGCCCTCGGCGATCATCCCGTCATAGTCGATGGCGGCGACTTCGGCCGACACGGGACCGGGGACGATCGAGCAGATCTCCTTGATCACGTCCTTGAACTGGCGGCCGGACTTGGCGATCAGCGAGGGGTTCGTCGTCACCCCGTCCAGCAGGCCGGTGTCATAGAGATCGCGGATGTCCTTGATCTCGGCGGTATCGACGAAGAACTTCATTTCTGGCCCCTCCAGGAGGTGTGTTTTCTCTAGCTCTTAGGTAGTCACAATCGAGGCGTCAGACAACGCCTCAGCGAAGGCTGAGAGTCGATCTCAGCGAATGGCTTCGAGCATCTTGTCGGCCAGTTCGCCGATGCGATCCTCGGGGATTCCCGCGACGTTGATGCGACTGTCGTTGATCATGTAGATGCCGTCGTCGAGCTTCAGCTTGCTGACGACATCCTC
>JBKJMF010000512.1:0-4919 GCA_046596525.1 Devosia sp.
TCTACGCCGATTTCAAGCCCGACCATGACGCCACGGTGGTCACCAAGCTCAACGATGCGGGCGCGGTGATGCTCGGCAAACTCCACATGACCGAAGGCGCCATGCTGGAGCACCACCCGGACCTGCCCGAGCCGGTCAATCCGTGGAAAAAGGACCTGTGGACCGGCGTCTCCTCCTCCGGCTCCGGCGTCTCCGCCGCCGCGGGTCTGGCCTACGCGACGATCGGTTCGGACACCGGTGGCTCGATCAGATTTCCCGCTGCCTGCAATGGGTTAACCGGGGTGAAGCCGACCTGGGGGCTGATCAGCCGCTACGGCATTTTCGATCTCGCGGCGACCTTCGACCACCTCGGGCCGATGGCACGCTCGGCCGCCGACGCCGCCGCGATGCTGCAAACGCTGGCCGGCTGGGACCCAAACGACACCACCTCGCTCTCTACACCGGTGCCCAACTATCTTGCGGCGCTCGATGGCATCTATGGCGCCAGGGGCGTCAAGATCGGGCTCGACTGGGACTTCGTGGCGACCGATGCCGACCCGGTCACCATCGGCTTCATCGAGGACGCCGTCACTGTTCTGGAGGAAATTGGTGCGCTAACTCAAGCGGTTAAGTTCCCCTCGATCGACAATCTCCTCAAAATGAACATGGCCGCCACCATGGCGGAGACGGCAGCGCATCACGATGCCACCTATCCCTCGCAATCCGACAAGTATGGTCCGTCCGTGAAGGCGATGATCGAACTTGGGCGCACCGCGACCGCGGTCGATATCGGCAAGGGCATCATCGAGCGTCGCAAGTTCCGCGGCGCGGTGATCCGGATGTTCGACGACATCGAAGTGTTCGTGATGCCGGTGTTCAAGCTCGGCACGCCGACCTGGAGCGAGATGCGCGCGCAGGTAGCCGAGAGCTTTGATCTCATTGGTAAATTCACTTCACCGATCAACGCCACCGGAACGCCGACGGTGACCCTACCGGTCGGCTATACCGACGACGGCCGGCCGGTGGCGATGCAACTGGCCGGCGCGCCAGGATCGGAGGCGCTGCTGCTCAAGGTGGCGCATGCCTACCAACAGGCAACGGACTGGCACACCCGCCGCCCGCCTGGGTTTTAGTCTTCCTGACGTCGGAGGTTTGCACCAAATCTCGGACAACTGGGGCGCCCGACCCGTCGTGCGCCCCCTTTTTGTGTCTACCGATTGGGACGCGCTGCAAATCGATGCTTTAGCGCGCGCGCTTACTGAATAAGTTCGCGCAGCAGATTGCGAAGTTCTGTTGCCCGCTCGGATTCGAGCAGTTCGACGATGCGCTGCTCCTGTGCCGTCGAGACGCCGCGCAAGCGCTTGAACAGCGCCTTGCCACCCGCCGCGGTGAGGATCAGCACGCGCCGGCGATCGTTCGCGTCCGGCGCCCGGTAGACCAGCCCCTCGGCGACCATTTTGTCGATGATCTTGGTCAGGGTCGGAGGTTCGATCAGCGACTGTGCGGCGATCTCCCCCATCGCGCACGGCTCACTCGTGTCGAGCACCTCGAGGATGCGATATTGCTCTATCGGCACGCCACCCGGGCGCAGCCGCTCTTCCAGCTCGTTTTCGAGCTGACGGTTCACGCTGGCGATCATGTAGGCCAGCTGATCCTTCATGCGTGTCGTAGCCATAGCCTCCCCCTCTTCTCGTCGGAACGATTCATTTTACTACCATTGCCGTTGCCGGACCGCCTTGACGAGTCGGCACAGAACGGGCGCCGCGCTTGAATCGCGTGGCTATCCGGCGCAGTGGATAGCACTGTAGCCGGATACTGACAATATTTCATTATCAAATAGTTTTGCGCTTAGTGGGTCAGCGCGGTGACTACCTGCAGGGTGACGCCGTCGGCCTGGCCGAGATAGACGGGCGGGCGGCGGCCGGCTGTGCTGTCGTCGATCAAGTGCCGGGGCGCCGCGTGCCGCGAGGGGCGCGCGAGACGGTTTGCCAACTGCCGGCTGTCGGTGGTGCCCAGCTCACGTGCCAGCCCGGCAAGGACGTGCAGGCCTTCGTAAGAGCCGACATTGGCGGCGGAGACCGGCGGCGCGTAGGCGCCGAAAGCGTCGTGGTAGAGCTCGAGGAAATGGTCGTTGAAGCGGGACTGCCGAGCGGCGAAGTAGTTCGCTGCGGTGAACAGGTTAGTGGTCGCCTCCGCACCGATGCCACACACCACCGTCTCGTCGACGATGAGGCCGAAGCGCAGCATCTTCTCATCGAGCCCGGCGGCAGCGAAGGCGCGGTTAAACTCGACCGCGCACATGCCGACCAGCGCCTGGACCACCACCTGGGCGCCGCTCCTGGCAATCTGCCGGAGCAGTTCGGTGTAGTCGTACTCGCGCGTCGGCACCAAGGCATGTCCAACAAGTTCAGAGCCTTGCTGACGCATCAGGCGCCGCGTGGTGCTGAGCGCCATGCGCGGCCAGATGTAGTCGTTGCCGACGAAGAAGTAGCGATCCGCCCGCTTGTTGTCCTTCATCCACTGCAGCGACGGGGCCATCAGCTCGTCGTCGACGCTGCCGATCGCCACGGTGGAGGGACCGACGGCAATACCCTCGTACTGCGCGGTGTAGATGTAGGGCACGCGGCTCGCTACCCGCCGGCTGACGGCATCGCGGTTATTGCTGGTGTGGCCGCCGATGATGGCGCCGACATCCTCGACTTCGATCAGCGCATCGACGGCCGAGAGGGCGTCGCCGACCGAGAAGCCGCAATCGGCGAACACGAGTTCGATCTCTTCGCCGAGGAGCCCGCCGGCGGCGTTGATCTCGGCGGCGCCGACCAGCGCGGCAGCATCCATGGATGGGGCCCACATGCCCGTCACGCCGCTTCTCGGATGCAACATGCCGATCTTCATCGCTCGCCCTTCCCGCCCAAGTTGCCCGCCATCCAGCTTCGCCGCGCCGGCCGGTTGAGCGACCGGCGAAAAGGTTGCCGAGGAAAGCAACTGGGCGAAACTGGACGCGGCACACTGCTACGGTCCAGCGCGCCTGTCAAACAATTGCTGAAACTTTGATCGGTTGGTCAAATTGCCTACTTCTTGTGCATTGTGGTCGGCGCAACTTGACACTTGCAATTCCGATATTTTCGTATTTGACTATCTTCATTGATAGTGGATGGACCGCGGTGGCACGGTCACCAAACGGCCGCTGGTTTGCCGCGATGATGAACACCTCCTGAACGGAGATGAACGCGTTTTGGACTGCTGCAGCCGATCGCCTGCCCGATTTCAACCGAAAGGTAGCCAGACAATGCACAAGGTTTCCATTCCCTCGCACATCATCGACCGGATGCGTGGCATCCGCGGCAGCGACCACATCTATGCGAGCCTCGACATGAGCAAGGTGGCGCATGTCTGCGTCGACATGCAGGTGGGGTTCGTCGCGGAGGGGGCGCCGATCGAAGTGCCGGTCACCCGCGAAATCACCGGCACGATCAACGCCATCTCCAGGGCCGTGCGCGAAACCGGCGGCGTCAACGTGTTCACCCGCTACACCTACGACCCGGCCGAGAAACATAGCTGGGACTACTGGTTCAAGACGCTCGGGCCGACCCAGCTGGATGGCCAGGCCAAGATGTCGCGCGGCATGCCCGATTGGGAAGTAGCGCCCGAGATGGAGGTCGAGGCTGGCGACATCGTCGTCGACAAGACCCGGTTCTCGGCGCTGATCCCCGAGACCTGCGACATGGATGCCCAGCTGAAGGCGCGCGGCATCGACACGATCATCATCACCGGCACGCTGACCAATTGCTGCTGCGAGAGCACGGCACGGGATGCGTTGCAGATGGGCTACAAGGTGATTTTCCTCAACGACGCCAACGCGACGCTGTCGGACGAGGAACACAACGCGACGCTAATCAGCATGTACACGATCTTCGCCGACGTGATGGACACCGACTACCTGCTCGGCCTGATCGAGAAGTCCACCGCTACCAGGGCTGCGGCCTGAGGCGACCAAGCGCCCGGGTCGGCCACCGCCCGGGCGTCCTCCATCTGCCCCTCCGCGACACCGGGAGCTTCCCATGAATGCCCTAAGCCAGACTTCCCAGATTCCCGAAATCGAGGTCACTGAACTGACGGTGGCCGAGATCCAGCGCGGCTTTGCCGAGGGGCGCTTCACCTCGGAGGCTCTCACTCTCGCGCACCTCGCCCGCGTCGCGCGCTACGAGCCGTACTACAACGCCTTCACCTTCATGAACCCCTCGGCTCTGGCCGACGCCAGGGCGATCGACGCGCGCCGCGCGGCCGGCGAAGCGCTCGGCCCGCTGGCTGGGGTGCCGGTGGTGATCAAGGAGGCGATGGATTTTGTCGGCTTGCCCTCGACCGGCGGCTGGGCGCCGCTCTCGAGCGCAGCCGGCGGGTTCGACCTGATGCCCGAAAAGGATGCGCCCGTAGTCAGCCGGCTCAAGGCCGCCGGTGCCATCATCCTGGGCAAGACCAATATCCCCGCCTTCAGCCATGATGGGGCACGCGCCAACACCAGCTGGGACGGCCCGACCTTCAACGCGGTCGACCGCGCCATCGCGCCGGGCGCCAGCTCGAGCGGCACGGCGACGGCGATCTCCGCGAGCTTTGCGGTGGTCGGCCTCGCCGAGGAGACCGGCGGATCGATCCAGAATCCCGGCGCGGCGCAGAGCCTCGTCAGCGTCAAGCCGACCTTCGCCTTGATCCCGAACAGCGGCGTCACGCCGCTGGCCGGTTCGACCCGCGACGTGGTCGGGCCGCATGCGCGCACCGTCACCGACGCGGCGATCCTGATGGACGTGCTTGCCGGCTACACCCCAGAGGACCCCAAGACCGTCGCCTCGATCGGCATGCTGCCGGAAGGCGGCTACACCAGTAGGCTCGCCGTTGGTGCGCTCCGGGGCAAGCGGGTAGGCCTTTACGGCGCCGGCTGGCGC
>JBKJMF010000021.1:0-6004 GCA_046596525.1 Devosia sp.
TTCGAGGACGCCGATCTCGTTGATGCGGCTCTGGTTTTCGTCGCTGATCACGGCCCGGACGGCGATGCTGCGAAGCTCGCTGCGCGGGCCCGGCGGGTGCCGCTGAACGTCGTCGACGTGCCCGAAGAGTGCGATTTCTACACCCCGTCGATCATCGATCGCGCCCCGGTCACCATCGCCGTCGCCACCGAGGGCGATGCGCCGGTGCTCGCACGGCTGATCCGGGCGCGCATCGAAGCAGCGTTGTCGCCCAATCTCGGCGCGCTGGCAAAGTTGGCTGGTTCGATGCGCGACAAGGTGTCCACGCTGCTACCCGGTGCAAGGGCGCGCCGCTACTACGAAGAACTGGTCACCTCGCCTGAAGTCGAGATGGCGCTGCTGCGCGGGCAGGGTGCCGACAAGGCCGAGAGCCTCCTGGCCCAACATGGCGCCGAAGGCGAGAGCAAGGGCGTGGTCTGGCTGATCGGTGCCGGTCCGGGCGCCGAAGACCTGCTCACCCTGCGCGCCCAGCGGCTGCTGCAGGAAGCCGATGTGATCGTCCATGATCACCTTGTTCCGGCTGCGGCCGTCGAGATGGGCCGGCGCGATGCCGAGCGCATCCTCGTCGGCAAGCAGAAGGGCCACCATTCTTTCACCCAGGCCGAGATCAACGCGCTGATCGTGCGGCTCGGCAAGGCGGGCAAGCGCGTTGCGCGGCTCAAGGGCGGCGATCCGATGATCTTCGGCCGTGCAGGCGAGGAAATCGACGCCCTGAAGGCGGCCGGCATTGCATATCACATCGTCCCCGGCGTCACTGCGGCGCTGGCTGCGGCCGCCGACACGGCAACGCCGGTGACGCTGCGCAAGGTTTCGACCGGCTTCGTCATCGCGACGGCGCATGGCGCCGAGTCCGAGGAACTGAAGCACTGGGCGGCGCTGGCCTCGACCGGGCTGACGCTGGCGCTGTACATGGGCAAGTCGGTCGCCGGCCCGACCGCGGCCCGGCTGATCGCCGAGGGCGCTGCGTCGACCATCCCGGTCGGGGTGGTGGTCAGGGCAGGCCGCAAGGATCGCGTCCTGTATCGCGGCACGCTGGGGACACTCGCTTCGGGCACGATCGAACTCGATGACGGTCCGGCAATCATTTTCGTGGGCGAAGCGATCGCACACGGCGACTGGAGCGAGGCGATCGAACTCGCCAGCTCCGAATTCAAGGTGGCATGAAATGGAAATCCTCACCGGCAATGAGCTGATGAGCGGGGCGACGGTCTATCTGGATCGCGCTGGCAACTGGGTCGAAGATCTGCAGCAGGCCCGCGTCTTCCTCAAGGAAGAGGCGGAGGCCAAGGAAGCTGCGCTGACCGCGACCAAGAAGACACTGCGCATCGTCAGTCTCGAGATCGAGACGGTGACCTTGCGCGATGGGGTGATCCACCCCGACCGCATCCGCGAGCGTATCCGCGCCGAGGGCCCGACGGCTCCGCGCTTCGATCGCCAGCATCTCGACGAGGACGGCCATGTATCGATATGACGAGTTCGACGCCGCGTTCGTAAAGGAACGCACGGCGCAGTTTTCCGACCAGGTGGCGCGTCGTCTCACCGGCGAGCTGAACGAGGACCAGTTCCGGCCGCTGCGGCTGATGAACGGCCTCTACCTGCAGCTCCACGCCTACATGCTGCGCATCGCCGTGCCCTATGGCACGATGAGCTCGAAGCAGTTGCGCATGCTGGCCAAAATCGCCCGCGACTACGACCGCGGCTATGGCCACTTCACCACGCGCCAGAACATCCAGTTCAACTGGCCGAAGCTGCGCGACATACCGAAGATCCTCGCGGACCTCGCCTCGGTCGAGATGCACGCCATCCAGACTTCGGGCAATTGCATCCGCAATATCACCACCGACCAGTTCGCCGGCGCCACCGCCGACGAGATCATCGATCCGCGTCCCGTCGCCGAAATCCTGCGCCAGTGGTCGAGCCTCCACCCGGAGTTCTCGTATCTGCCGCGCAAGTTCAAGATCGCGATGACCGGCTCGACCAACGACCGCGCCGCGATCCGCTTCCATGACATCGGGCTGCAGGCCGCCACCAACTCGCTGGGCGAGATTGGCTGGCAGGTGTGGGTCGGCGGAGGTCTCGGCCGCACCCCGATGATCGGCAAGATGATCTCGGGCTTCGTCCCGCATGAGCACCTGCTCGCCTACCTGGAGAGCATCCTCCGCGTCTACAACCGCTACGGACGCCGGGACAACAAGTACAAGGCACGCATCAAGATCCTGGTGCACGAGACCGGCATCGACACGATCCGCGAGCAGGTCGAGGAGGAGTTCGCCCACGTGAAGGGCGGTGTGCTGACGCTGCCGCAAGAAGAACTCGACCGGATCACCAAGTACTTCGCCGAGCCCCAGTACGAGCTGGTCAACGAGACCACCATCGACGTGGCGCGCGAGAAGATCCTCAATCCGCCCTATGGCCGCTGGCTTGATCACAACCTCAATGCGCACCGGCAGCCGGGCTATGTCTCGGTCACCATCTCGCTGAAGCCGACCGGCGGCGCGCCGGGCGATGCCACCGACAAGCAGATGGAGGTCGTCGCCGATCTCGCCGAGCGCTACTCGTTCGATGAGCTGCGCGTCACCCACGAACAGAATCTCGTGCTCCCGCACGTGAAGATCGCTGATCTTCCCGCAGTCTACGCCACGCTGGTCGAGCATGGTCTCGCGGAGGGCAATGCCGGCCAGATCACCGACATCATCTGCTGCCCGGGCCTCGATTTCTGCGCGCTGGCCAATGCCCGCTCGATCCCGTTGGCACAGGAGCTCAGCCGCAAGTTCGGCTCGCCCGAGCGGCAGGCTGAGATCGGCGATCTGAAGATCAAGATCTCGGGCTGCATCAATGCCTGCGGCCACCACCATGTCGGCCACATCGGCATTCTGGGCGTCGAGAAGAAGGGCACCGAGCTCTACCAGATCAGCGTGGGCGGCGACGCCACGGAGAACGCCGCCATCGGCGACATTCTCGGCCACGGCTTCGTCGTCGAAGACGTGCCCGATGCCATCGAGCGGCTGGTCAATCTCTACATCTCGAAGCGCGAAAGCGCCGACGAGCCGTTCATTGCTGCCTACCGGCGGCTGGGCGACGCGCCGTTCAAGGAGGCGCTGTACGGCAATGCCTAGCCTTTTGCACAATCCCAGCCGGGATCGCCTTCTCCCCTTGTGGGAGAAGGTGCCCGAAGGGCGGATGAGGGGTTCTCTCCGCGTCCTCATAGCCCGCCGCTTCGCTCCGGTCTCGCGACACTTCGTATCGCGGACCCCTCATCCGGCGCTGCGCGCCACCTTCTCCCACAGGGGGAGAAGGCAGGAAGGAAACGGCAATGCTTGATCTCGCCATCGCCCCGGGCGTTCGCGCCCACAAGCCGGACAAGCTGCGCGAACTCGGCATCATGTCGCTCAACGGCATGTTCGACGAAATGGACGGCGTCGCCGTGCTCCGCCAGGCTGTCGAGGACCTGCTGCCCGGCGATCTCGCGATCGTCTCCTCGTTCGGCGCCGATTCCTCGGTGCTGCTGCACATGGTCTCGCAGGTGGACAAGGACCTGCCGGTCTATTTCCTCGAGACCGGCAAGCATTTCCCGGAAACGCTCGATTACGTGGAGACCCTGAAGCGCCAGCTTGGGCTCACCAACGTCATCGCGCTGACCCCGGACAGCAAGGACGTGCTGCGTTTCGATCCCAAGGGCGACCTGTGGGAGACCGATCCGGATTCGTGCTGCCATATCAGGAAGACCGAGCCGCTCGACGCCGCCGTGTCGGGCTTCGGGGGCTGGGTCACAGGCCGCAAGCGCTACCAGACCAGGGAGCGCGGGGTGCTGCCGCACTTCGAGTTGACCAGCGACGACCGCATCAAGGTCAACCCGCTGGCCTATTTCTCCGACGACGATATCACGACCTACAAGCTCAAGTATGGGTTGCCCGAGCATCCGCTCTACAATATGGGCTACAAGTCCATCGGCTGCGCTCCGTGCACGAGCGTCGTCGCCGAAGGTGAAGATCCGCGCGCCGGCCGCTGGCGTGGACTCAACAAGAAAGAGTGCGGCATCCATTTCGATTTCAACGGAGCCATCGCCAAGCCCATGGCCGCTCAGGAATTGACGCTCTTCAAGGATGGCGCCTTCGTCGCCGACCCGTTCCGCGCCTGGGCCGAGGGCGATGACCCGGCTTCGGTGCGCTACACCCATGTGCCACTGCCGGTATTCCTCGAGAACCGCGACGCGATCCTCGCCAACCCGCATCCGCTCGGGCTGCTGGTGTCGCCGGGCGACAATGTCGAACTGGTGCGGGCTGACCTCGGCCGCTTCGCCTCGATCGCCATCAACTTCCCGGCTTTCGGTGATGGTCGCGGCTACTCGTCGTCGCGCCTGATCGCCGAGCGCTATGGCTACAAGGGCGAACTACGCGCCGTGGGCGATGTGCTGCACGACCAGATTTCCCACATGCGCCGCTGCGGCATGACGGCCTTCGTGGTCAAGCACGAGCCGACCCGCAAGGCGCTCGAAGTCGGCAAGCTTGCGCTCGTCGATATCTTCTACCAGCCAGTCGGCCTGACCGAGGTGCCGCTCGGCACCCGGCCGTTCCTGCGCCGCGCCGTCGAGAACGCCTAGGATTTGGCTGCACCCACCGGGGTCATCCCCGCGAAAGCGGGGACCTCCGTTTGCGGTGGTTGCGGCATGCTCCGTAAACAGAGGTTCCCGCTTTCGCGGGAATGACACCGAGACCAACGCGAAGGCCGAGTTGGCTTTCCTGCATGTGAGAAGCGAATGTCGAACGAAATCGTCACCGACGTGGTCATCATCGGCGCGGGTCCTGTAGGCCTGTTTGCCGTGTTCGAGCTTGGACTGCTCGATGTCAAATGCCACCTCGTCGACATTCTCGACCGGCCGGGCGGGCAGTGCGCCGAGCTCTATCCGGAAAAGCCGATCTACGACATTCCGGGCTTCCCGATCGTCACGGGTCAGGGCCTCGTCGATAACCTTATGCAGCAGATCTCGCCGTTCGGGCCCGAGTTCCACTTCAACCGCATGATCACGTCGCTGGTGAAGCAGGACGACGGCACGTTCGTCCTCACCACCGATGCGGACGAAACCTTCCGCTGCAAGGCGGTGGTGGTTGCGGCCGGCGGCGGCTCGTTCCAGGCCAAGCGCCCGCCCGTCGAAGGCATCGAGGCCTACGAGAACAAGTCGGTCTTCTATGCCGTCCGCAAGATGGACGATTTCCGCGACCAGGACGTGGTGATCGTCGGTGGCGGCGATAGCGCGCTCGACTGGACGCTCAACCTGCAGCCCATCGTCCGTTCGCTGACGCTGGTGCACCGCCGCGACGCCTTCAAGGCGGCGCCGGCCTCGGTCAACAAGATGAAAGAGCTGGTCATGGAGGGCAAGATCAACTTCCTCCTGGGCCAGATCGGCAAGATCGACGGCGCCGACGGCCAGCTCCACCACATCCACATCACCATGGATTCGGGCGATATCCCGGTGCCGGCAACGCGGCTGCTGCCGTTTTTCGGCCTCACCATGAAGCTCGGTCCGGTCGCCGACTGGGGTCTCGACCTCAACGACAACCTGATCACCGTCGACACCGAGAAATTCGAAAGCTCGATCCCTGGCATCTTCGCCATCGGCGACATCAACGCCTATCCGGGCAAGCTCAAGCTCATCCTCTCGGGCTTCCACGAGGCCGCTCTGATGGCCCAGGCGGCGAAGGCCATCGTGTCACCCGGCGAGCGCGTGGTGTTCCAGTACACCACCTCGAGCACCAAGCTGCAGAAGAAGCTCGGCGTGGTGTGACGGCGGGCCTCGCCACACACTCGGTTGTCATCCCTGCGAAAGCAGGGACCCAACTCTCCACCAGCGGGGGCTGTGACATGGGTCCCAGCTTTCGCTGGGATGACACCGGTGCGTTTTTCGAGTATCCGCACCCGACTTTCGCCAGCACGCGGATAGCGCACCGATGAAAATCCTCGTCACCGA
>JBKJMF010000031.1:0-4421 GCA_046596525.1 Devosia sp.
CCACCATTTCGACCTGATGAACTGGTGGGTCGCCTCGACCCCCAAGACCGTCAGCGCCAACGGCAAGCGGGTGTTCTACACCCCCGAGATGGCCGAAGAGCTGGGCCTCGGCGAGCACGGCGAGCGCTGCCAAGGCTGCCCGGTGTTCGACAAATGCGACTACCGGCTCGACCTCGCCGGCGACCCGGCGCTGCGCGAACTCTACCTCGATGCCGAGGATGACGATGGGTACCTGCGCGACAAGTGCGTGTTCGCCGACGACATCACCATCGAAGACACCATGCAGGTGCAGGTGAAATATGCCAACGACGTGTTCCTCAACTATACGCTGTGCGCCTATAGCCCGTGGGAAGGCCTCGAGATCAAGTTCCACGGCACCAAGGGCGAGCTGACGCACCGGCATGTCGAAGTGCACGGGGTGTTCGGCGGCGTCCGCGATCATGCGTTCGAGGACGCGATGACGACGACACTGCACCTCGCCGGCGGGCTGCCCGAGGCGCTCGATGTCTGGGCCGGCTCTGGCGATCACGGCGGCGCCGATCCGGTGATGCTGGGGTATTTGTTCGAGCCCGAAAGCATGGAGCCGGACCGGTATGCGCGGGCTTCGACGCACAAGGAGGGCGCGTGGTCGATCCTCACGGGGATTGCGGCCAATGCCTCAATCGCCAGCGGGCAGACGGTGAATGTGGATCAGATGCTGGCGGAGGCCGGGATAAATCTGGCCAGATAGCTGGCACGATCTCGCCCCAGCGCATCTCCCCCTTGGCGGGGGAGAAACCGAAAACTTAGGTTTAGCCCTTTGCTAAGCCTTAGTTTTCGCAAGAGAGGGGGTGGTTTTGGAGGCCACCGCGTTTACGCCGGAACGCCCGATCCCCTCTCTTGGAATTTCTAAGGCTTAGCGAAGGGCTAAGCCCAAGAAATTCCATTCTCCCCCGCAAGGGGGGGAGATGAGCATCGAGGCACAAGCGACCCTTGCTCCAGTCTTTCGTCGCCCTAAACCACCAGCTCCATCCGGTCCGCCGGAAACCGCGTCAGCATGGCGTGTATCGGCACCCCATCCGCATCGAGATCTACCGCGTCCGACACCAGCACCACCGACCCCGGCGCCAGCTTCAGCGCCTGCGCCTCATCGGCCGTCGCATGCCGCGCCGAAATGCGCGTTGACCCGCGTGAATAATCTTCGATGCCATAGCGCATGAGCGCCGCCGTGACCGACCCCGTCTCCACATACGCCACATCGAACCCGGCAAACCGCGCCTCTGGCAACCAGCCGGTCGCCCGTGCCAATGGCCTGCCATCGGCGAACGATACCGTCTCCTGCCGGATCAGCCGCGTCCCCAACTTCACCGCCAGCGCCTCCGCCAGCCGCGCTGTCGCCCGTTCGACCTTCGATGACAGCAACTGGCTGCTCCGCTGCCGCACCTGTCCGGCCAGGCCCTCGGAAAACCTTGTGCGTCGCCCAATCGGATAGCTCAGCCGTCGCGCGTCGGCGACGAACGTCCCGCGGCCGTGTTCGGCGCGGAGCACGCCTTCCTCTTCCAATACGGCAAGCGCCCGTCGCACCGTGTGCCGGTTGACGCCGAAGCGTTCGGCCAGCGTCAGTTCGCCATCCAGCTTGTCGCCGTTTTCCAGCTTCCCACCGATGATCTCGAGGCGGATGGCGTCGGCGATCTGGCGCCACAGCGCCACCCCTCCGGCGGGGGCGATTTCGGTTCGGCTCAAGATTGTCATTGCATCTTCACACGGTCGGCCTATAGCGGGGCGAAACGACAGTACTTGTCTATTTTACTATACAAGTTGGAGCAAGAGCCAATGTTTGAGGCGCCTGCGAATAACCCCCGGCAGGAGGCGATGGCGGTGTTGAGCCATGCCACGCCGAAGCGGCTCGGCGAACTCTGGGCCGCCTGGTCCGACAAGCCTGCCTACCACAAGGTGCGCGGCCCGGAGACCGGGCTGGTCATGGTGCGCGGCCGCGCCGGTGGCGGCGGCAACGCCTTCAATCTCGGCGAAGCGACGGTGACCCGCGCCACCATCCGGCTCGAAACCGGCGAAGTCGGGCACGCCTATTGCCTCGGTCGCGATGGCGACAAGGCAGTGCAATCGGCGCTGTTCGATGCGCTGCTGCAGCGCGACGGCGGGGCGGTCGAGATGCTGGTGCTGAGGCCGCTGCGCGAAGAGCAGGCGGCTGCCGATGCCAAGCTCCGCGACGAAACCGCGGCCACCAAGGTCGACTTCTTCACCATGGTCCGAGGAGACAATTGATGGAGACCACGATCGAAGGCGGCTTCGCCGACCTGGTGCTGGGCGCGCAAAGCGTGTTCCGGGCCGTGATGGACTCGCTCGCCCGTCCCGGCACGGTTCAATCCATCGAGTCGGATGCTGCGCCGCCAGCGCCACTTACCCCCGAACTCGGTGCCGTCGCACTGACGCTCTGCGACCACGATACACTGGTCTGGCTCGATCCTGTCCTCGCCGCCAACGAGGCGGTGGTGAAATGGCTCGCCTTCCACTGCGGCGCGCCGCTGACCTCCGACATCGGCGAGGCGGCCTTCGCGCTGGTGACCGACGCGAGCCTATTGCCGCGTCTCGAAACCTTCGGGCAAGGGACAGACGAATACCCGGATCGCTCGACCACCGTCGTGCTCGCAGTCGGCTCCACCGTCCAAACCGTGACCCTAAAGGGGCCCGGCATCAAGGATCAGCTCGCCACCGAGCTGCCGCTCCCCGGGGGTGACTTCCTCGCCCAGTGGGCGGAAAACCGCACCCGCTTTCCGCGCGGCATCGACCTGCTGCTCGTTTGCGATGGCACGGTGATCGGCCTGCCGCGCACCACCCGCATTTCGGAGGCTTGAGCCATGTATGTTGCCGTTAAGGGCGGCGAGGCCGCCATTGCCAATGCTCACCGGTTGCTCGCCGATCGCCGCCGCGGCGATCGTTCGGTGCCGGCTTTGCGCCTCGACCAGATCATCGAACAGCTCGGCCTCGCCGTCGATCGCACCATGGGCGAGGGCTCGCTCTATGACCGCGAACTCGCGGCGCTGGCCATCGTCCAGTCGCGCGGCGACCTGATCGAGGCGATCTTCCTTGTCCGCGCCTATCGCACCACGCTGCCGCGCTTCGGCTATTCGAAGCCGATCGATACGGCCGCAATGAAAATCGAGCGGCGCGTCTCGGCGACCTTCAAGGACCTGCCGGGCGGCCAGTTGCTCGGCCCGACCTTCGACTACACGCACCGCCTGCTCGACCCTTCGATCGCCGAAGGTGCCGAGGTCGATGAGGCCGTGTCCCGGCCCAGCGACGAAGAGCACGCCCCGCGCGTCACTGACCTGCTCGACCATCAGGGTCTGATCGAGCCCGACGTATCGGAGCCGCAGGACGAGATCGGCGATCTCACCCGCGAGCCGCTGGAGTTCCCGCTCAATCGCGATCGGCGCCTGCAGGCGCTGGCACGCGGCGACGAGGGGTTCCTCCTCGCGCTCGGTTATTCGACGCAGCGCGGCTATGGCCGCTCGCACCCCTTCGTCGGCGAAATCCGCATCGGTGAAGTCGAGGTCGAGCTCGATATCCCGGAACTCGGCTTTGCCGTGAACCTCGGGCGCATCCGGGTCACCGAGTGCCAGATGGTCAATAAGTTCAAGGGCAACGCCAAGGTGCCGCCGCAGTTCACCCGCGGCTACGGCCTCGTCTTCGGCCGGGCCGAGCGCAAGGCCATGGCGATGTCACTGGTCGATCGCTCTCTCCGCGCCGGCGAGCTTGGCGAGGACGTCAACCATCCGGCGCAGGACGAAGAGTTCGTCATCTCGCACTCCGACAACGTGCAGTCGACCGGCTTTGTCGAACACCTGAAGCTGCCGCACTACGTCGACTTCCAGGGCGAACTCGGCCTGCTGCGCGAAATGCGCGCCGAGCACGACGTTGTGGACGAAGCAGAAGCCTATCCGGAGGCGGCAGAATGACCTCAGTCGCTGCCGCCACCCCCGCCGTCTCCGCCGCCATTGCCGCCATCAGCGGCACGCCAGTTACCGTCCCGGACATCACCGTCAGCGCTACCGCCGCCCCTATAGGGGCGCTTGCGGCGGGATCTCCAGATCACAACGAGAACAGTCACCACCGCGACGATGATGGCGATACCGACCACATCTTCCACTGGCATCCGCGTCGTTCCCCCGCGCCGGCGGCGTATGAGCTGAAGGATATGCGAGCATGAGCATGATCGCCAAATACAACTTCGCCTATCTCGACGAGCAGACCAAGCGGATGATCCGCCGGGCGATCCTCAAGGGTATCGCTATCCCGGGCTACCAGGTGCCGTTCGCCAGCCGCGAAATGCCGATGCCCTATGGCTGGGGCACCGGCGGCGTGCAGGTCACTGCCGCGATCATCGGGCCGGACGATGTGCTGAAGGTCATCGACCAGGGCGC
>JBKJMF010000127.1:0-2601 GCA_046596525.1 Devosia sp.
TTCGATGATCTTGACGGTCACCGGCAGCTCGGCTTCGGCCTTCTTCATGCCGGCCGCGGCCGAGTCGAAGAAGCTCTTGTCGCCGAGGTTGCCATGCAGCACCAGCGCGACCTTGAGCGGGTTCTCCTTGGTATACTCCTGCGACACCGCGGCGGGGATCGCCGCGGTCATCATGCTTGCCGCGAGCATCAGCCCGGCAGCGGCTTTACTGAAAGTCGAGATCAGAGACATACGCACTCCTGTTTTGCGTTAGTTCGTAGGCTTGTTGGCTTTGTAGGCGGCGGAAACGGCGTAGAGGGCATCGACCTTAGCAATATCGACCTCCTCCACGAACGTAATTTTTGGGGTGCCGAGCCGACCAGAGGGGTCGACCAGCGTCATCCCGCGGGTCAGGCCAGGGGCGAGCTCGACGCTCGAAGAGGCGAAGATGGATTTGGTCACCATCGCGGGATCGAGCACCACGGCGGCGGCCAGCGGATCGACATAGAGGAAGCGGTCGGGCAGGCCACGGCGGATGCCGTTCTCGCGCGCATGGGCGGCGAGGGCCTTGGAAAAATCGCGCAGCGGGCTCGCCGGGATTGCCGCGAACATCGCATCGACCTTGGGGCCATCCATGAAGTGGGTGAGGCAGGGCTCCCACGGGATCACCACCGTCTCGATGCCGGCGGTGAGCACCACATGCGCGCCCTCGGGGTCGGCATAGATGTTGAACTCGGCGGCCGGCGTGGTGTTGCCGCGGCCATAGACGTTGCCGCCCATGATGGTGAGCGTGCCGATGCCGTCGATGATCGACGGATCGAGGCGGAGCGCCAGCGCCAGGTTGGTCAGCGGCCCGATCATCAGGATATCGGCCTTTTCGCCCCTGGCCGCGGCGGCGCGGAAGGTGCTGATGAGGACAACGACGCCATCGTCGGACGTGTGAATATCCTGCTTGGCCGGACGCGGAGCGCCGCCGAGGCCGTCATCGCCGTGCACGTATTTGGCATCGATGATCGCCTGGGTCAGCGGGCGATCGGCGCCGCGGTGCACCGGGATGGAGACGCCGAGATGGGCGCACACGGCGAGCAGGTTGGTGGTCGCCTGGTCGCGGCCGACATTGCCGAACACCGTGGTGATCAGGTCCGGCACCTTGCCGTTGGCGACGAGCAGAATGAGCGCCTGGGCGTCATCGACGCCGCCGTCGCTATCGAAAATGAACTTACGCTTGGTCAAGCTACTGCTTTCTTGTTCTTGGCGTGGGCGCTCTTCGCTGCCTCAACACGGTTCCAGAAATCGGCATAGGTCACCGAATAGGCCTGTCGGATGTCCCGATAGGGCCGGCGCGTCAAGTTCCGATCGCTGACGAGCTGTTCGCCGCCTACCCAAAGGTGGCGGAGGTCGCGGCCGCTGCCGGAATAGACCAGCAGCGTTTCGGGGTCCGGCGTCTCGGAATAGCCGGCACCGCTGAAGTCGAACACCGCGATATCGGCGGCCTTGCCGATTTCGAGGCTGCCGATCTCGTGGTCGAGGCCGAGCGCCTTGGCGCCCTCGATGGTCGCCATGCGGACGAGATCGCGGCTCGATAGCGGCTGTGCGATGCCTTCGCGATGGCTGGCCACCAGGCCGGCGACGCGCATCTCCGAGACCATGTCGTAGGAATTGTTGGCGGCAACGTTGTCGGTGCCCAGCGCGACGGTGACGCCGGCCGCGCGCAGACCTACCGCCGGGCAGATTCCCTCGCGCCCGGAGCGGAGGCCAGCCGAGGCATTGTAGGAGACCGACGCGTGCGGGGCGCGGGCGAATACCGCGATGTCCTCGGGGCTGAGGTCGAGGCAGTGCGCGGCGTGGATGCGGCCGTTGAAAAAGCCGATCTCTTCAAGCGCCACCGCAGCAGTGGTGCCGTAGCGCCGTTCGGTCTCCTCGTTGTCCTCCGGACCGCAAGCCATGTGGAGGTGGAGGCCGACACCGAACTTGTTGGCAACCTCGACCTCGGCCAGCAGCAGGTCCTCGGAATTGTCGACATAGGGCGCGTGCGGGCCGAACCACGGGATGATGCGGCCATCGGCCGAGCGCTGCTGCTCGAGGAAGGCGGTGGCCTTGGCGAGCTCCTGCTCGCCGCGCGCCTTGTCGCCCAGCTGCACGATGCCATAGGCGATGACAGAGCGGAGGCCGGCGGCCTTCACCGCGTCGGCAATCTCCTCGGCAAAGAAGTACTGGTCGCAGAAGGTGGTCGTCCCGGAGAGCGCCATTTCGGCGCAGCTCAGCGCTACGGCAGGTCCGATATCGGACGACACCAGCGACAGCTCCGGCTCGCGGATCGAATTGTACCAGCCGTCCATGGTGAGAAGGCTCTGGCCTTCCGAGCGGCCGCGGAACAGCACCATCACCGAGTGGGTGTGGGCGTTCACCAGGCCCGGCATGACGAGGTGCCCGGTCAGGTCGAACACCTCGTCGAAGCCGGACGGGTTGGGAGTGGCGTCGCGAGGGCCTACACCGCTGATCCGGCCGTCGCGGATGGCGACGAAGCCACCCTCGAACACCCGATTTTCAGCGTCCACGGAAAGCACAGTCGCTCCGTGGATAAGCGTTGAACCCATTTGACCCCCGTCCGGTAAACCGGTT
>JBKJMF010000171.1:0-2714 GCA_046596525.1 Devosia sp.
TCCATGCATGATTGAGCCCGGGAGGGCAAGAACCGTGCCAACAATGGTTAAGATTGGCGGCGGTTTGCTGCGATAGTCCCACAGGGCATCTCCCCCTTGGTGGGGGAGAAAGCGAAAACTTGGGCTTGGCGCAGCTGAGCCCAAGAAATCGCTTTCTCTCCCGCAAGGGGAGAGATGAAGAAGGAGCGAGCTACACCTCGAACGTATCGCCGAGATACACCCGCCGCGCCTCCGGATCCGCGGCGATGACTTCGGGCTTGCCCTGGATCATCACGTGACCTTCGTGGATCAGGTAGGCGCGGTCGACCAGCGACAGCGTTTCGCGCACCGAGTGGTCGGTGACCAGCACGCCGATGCCGCGGCGAGTCAGGTGCTTGACCAGCATCTTCACTTCGCTCACCGCGATCGGATCGACGCCGGCGAACGGCTCGTCGAGCAGCATGAACAAGGGATCCGTGGCGACGGCGCGGGCAATCTCCACCCGCCGGCGCTCGCCGCCCGACAGCGCCATGGCGTTGGATCTGGCGATATGGGCGATGCCGAACTCTTCGAGCAGCTCGCGCAGCCGCGCCATCCGGTCGGCCTTGCGCGGCACATGCCCTTCGAGCACCGCGAGAATGTTGCCTTCGACGCTGAGGCCGCGGAAGATCGAGCTTTCCTGCGGCAGGTAGCCGATCCCGAGCCGCCCGCGCTGGAACAGCGGCAGGTTGGTGATGGTGCGGCCGTCCATCAGGATCTTGCCCTTGTCCGGCTTCACCAGCCCCATGATCATGGTGAAGACCGTGGTCTTGCCGGCGCCGTTCGGGCCGAGCAGCCCCACCGCCTCGCCTCGGCGCACTGCGAGGCTGACATTTTCGACCACGGTGCGCTTGCCGAAGCTCTTGTTGAGCCCGTGCGCCACCAGCCAGCCGGTCTGGTCGACCGGGGTCCTGGCCTTGACTGTCGCGGCCTCGTTCATTGCGGGGTGAAGACGCCGGTCACCCGGCCTCCTTCATTGCCCTTGAACACCGAGCTGTTGGTGGCGAGGTTGATGGTCAGCTCCGGCCCGTTCAGCTTGCCCTGCGCGTTGACCACCGTGACATCGCCGCTGAGCTTGAGGATCATCTTGTCGGGATCGAACGTCGCCTTGGCGCCGGTGGCGTCCTGGCTGTCGGTCTTGATCCGCACGTTGCCGGTGGCGGTGAGGCTGTCGATGTCGCTCTGCCCGCCGCTGCCATAGATCACCACCACCTTGTCGGCCCACAGCTTCAGCCCGGTGCGGGTGATCACCACATTGCCACTGAAGGTGGCGTTGTTGTTGCCCTGGTCGATGGTGAAATCGTCCGCGGATACGTTCACCGGTTCGGCCGCCCAGGCAGGCGAGCCCGGCAGGGCAAGCAGCAGCGCCATCAGCAGTGCCAAGATCATTGCGGCACGCTGCTTCATTCCGTTTCCCCCGGGGTCGAGACCAGCGTCACCCTGGCGTTCTTGAACGTATAGATGCCGGTGCCGCGATCATAGGTCATGCCATCCGAGATGATGTTCGAGCCGCCGGCCAGGGTGATGTCGACCGCCCCGCTCGCCACCATCGTCCAGTTCATCAGGTCGGCGAACACCGCTTCGAGCGTGCCGTCGAGCCCCTCGCTGCTGGTGATGTGGGCGACGCCCGGCACGTTCAGCAGCTGGTCGTTGGTCTGGAACTGCGCCGCTGCGGCTTCCGCCTGCATCGCCGCACCGGTGGGCGGGGTCATGGTGAACACGGCGTCCTCCATGTCGATCAGGTCGGTCTGCATCGGCGTCACCTTCGCGGCGCGCGCCGACAGCGCATAGAGCGTGCCATCATCGCCGGTGGAGGTCAGCCGCGGCGTTTCGACCACCAGGTTGTCGCGATCGATCCGGATGTTCGAATAGCCGAAGCGCTGGCCGATATTGTCGATGACGATCATCGCCAGCAGCCCCACGAACACCAGGACGCCGGCCGCCGGCACCGCCCAGCGCAACAGCCCGACCAGCCGGTTGCGCCGCGTCAGTCGCGAATACAGCGCCTCGCGGTTATCGATCGGTGCGGCCAGCGATGCCATCAGCTATGCGCGAAGATGTCGGTCTCGTCCCAGCCCATCAGGTCGAGGTCGATCCGGTGCTTGAGGAACTCGAAGCAGGCATTGGCAAGTTCCACGCGGCCTTCGCGCTTCAGCATGCGATCGAGATGGCGCTTCAGGTCGTGCAGGTACAGCACGTCCGACGCTGCATAATCGAGCTGCGCTTCGCTGATCTTTTCGGCGCCCCAGTCCGAGCTCTGCTGCTGCTTCGACATGTCGATGTTGAGCAGTTCGCGCGCCAGGTCCTTGAGCCCGTGCCGGTCGGTATAGGTGCGCACCAGCTTACTGGCGATCTTGGTGCAGTACACCGGCCCGGTGACGATGCCGAAGCGATGCTTGAGCACGGCCATGTCGAAGCGCGCGTAATGGAAAATCTTGGTGACGCCCGGGTCGCTGAACAGCTTCACCAGGTTCGGCGCCTCGGTGAGGTCCTGCGGGATCTGCACCACGTCGGCGCTGCCGTCGCCGGGCGACAGCTGCACCACGCAGAGCCGGTCGCGCCGGGGATCGAGACCCATGGTTTCGGTGTCGATCGCCACCTCCCGGCCATAGCGCGAAAGGTCGGGCAGGTCGCCCCGGTGCAGTCTGATAGTCATGTCGAAATCCTGGTTCGGCGAATGGGCTGTGATGCCATAG
>JBKJMF010000182.1:0-3625 GCA_046596525.1 Devosia sp.
TCTTCCCGTGGCAGCCCAGGTCCACATGCAGGTGGTCGCGATGCTCCGCGTTGGCCTCCGGCCCGAGCACCGTGGTGAAATGCGCGCAGGCGGAATCGTGGGCGAAGCGCAGCAGCCGGCCTTCCGATGACAACGCATCGGTCCAGCCGCCCTCGACGGTGACGAAGCGCCCGTCTTCCAGCTTAAAGCCGACCACGTCGAGCGCATCGGCGAAGGCGTGGAAGCTGAGGTTGCCGCCGCTGCCATTGTTGACGTTGCGGCACATGTAGGAGGTGCCGACCACCACTTCGGAAATCCGGGTGTTGTCCTTGGCGAGCAGGTAGCTGTCGACGGACTCGATCCACCCCGGCAGCGCAGAGGCGATGCCGCAATCGGTCTGAACCCCGCCCGACACCGGGACCATGCGACCGTTGGCCAGCACACCGGTGACCGACAGAGGCGATTGCGTGCCGCATTGCGCCTCGGCAATCGGCGGCAGCGCCTTGGCCTCGACCTTGCCCAGCAACACCGCGGGGCAGGCTGTCTGGTAGACGCGCGGCGGTGCGGCAGGCTCCGCGGGGACCTCCGGCTGAGCGATATGAGCATTTGGGTCGACCGGCGGACCGATCATCTCAATGGCCGGTTTCGCGGCCGGCTTTTCCGCAGGCTCAGTCGGCCTCTCCGCGGGGGCCGGTTTGTTCGCCGGCGCCACAGGCCGGTGTCGCGGCAGCTTCACCGCCGGTTCGGAGGAGAACTCCGCCGGCCGTGGTTTGGGCATCGGAACCGCAGCCGTGCCCGTCCCCTCCTGGGCCAGCGCAGTAAAGCTGAGGGTGGCGAGGAGGAGAGTGATGATGAACCGCATGAAACCCGAACGCGGCGACCCCGCTTCAGGTTGCGCGGTCGATCCGGAGGGTGAAGCAGTTGTTGGTCGCAGACCGCATGTGGACATAGGCCACGTCGGGCCGCTCGAGGATGGCCGCGGCGTGGCTCACGATCTCGGCATTTCCCACCACGACCCCGGTTCCGTAGACGATCCTGTCGTCTCGGCCGTAGCCGCGCAAGATGCGCCCGCTCCTGCCGTGCTGCTCGCGCTCGGGCAGCCCCTCAGCCGGCCAATAGGCCGGGCATTCGTCGGCATGGATGAACACCGGCCCCACCTCGGCGTAGGGCTGCGGCGCCGGGAACGGCCGGTAGCCGAGGACGAGATAAGCCTCACCCGCCTCGACACTCCCCAAGCAATGCCGGCACGGCACCCCATCGCCATCCGACACCCGCCGCTCCGGCACCTGGCCGTTGGCATCGGGCGCCCCGCCACGATAGGCGGCAGCAAGGTCAGAGGGTATTCCCGAGAACAACAGCGTCATGGCGATCTCCTGTGATGGATCAGGAGAACCACGGCGAACGCTTGCGGGGCGACCCGGATTTGACGAGGTGTTAGGGCTTGCGTGCCACCACGGACAGCGGGGTCACTGCACCGCGCGATGCGTCGGGCGGCAACAGGTCCTCGAGAAAGAACGCCGAAAGCTCGGCCCGGCTGCCCAGCCCGGATTTGCGATAGATCGCCGCCGCCTGCTGACGCACCGTGGCCTCGCTGGTGTCGCGCAACCGGGCAATCTCCTTGTGCGACAGGCCCTTGAGCAGCAACGAGGCGACATCGGCCTCGCCGGGGCTCAGGTGCCAGGCAGCAAACTGGATGGCGATGGCACGGCTCAGCCCATCAAGATGCTGGCGCACCTCGGCGCGCCAGTGTTCACCCTCGGCCCGCGCCCGTGCCAGGTCGTTGAGCAGATCGGCGCGGTCGCGCTTCAGACCCCGGAGCTCGAGGGCAATCACCGCGGTGGCGGCCACGCCAATGGCGAGCAGGCTCTTTTCCAGCAGGTCGAGCAGGAAAATCGACCAGCTGAACGGCTCGTCCTGCTTGAGCATGTCGATGACCACGAGCCCGACGACGATCGCCGCCGCGGCGCCCAGCAGTAGAAACAAGCGTTTCATCTCACCGTCCTCCCGCTTGCCGGCTGGTCCGGAGCGTAGCACGGGCAACGCTCCGGGGACGCCGGCTACTTGGTCGAAAACGCACTTGAGGACAGGGTCTGGTTGCCACTCTCCTCGATGGCGAGCACTTCCCAGTTATAGGCCGAGCCCGCTTCGATGAAGCCCTTGGGCAGTTCGAGTTCGGTGACACCGGGCGGCAGGTACATGTTGAGGCCGAACTTGCCGATCATATGCGGGTGCGGCGCGACGTCCTTCTCGATCACCAGCTGGTAGGCGACGATGGTTGCCGGCGCTCCGGTGATGGTCTCGGTGACCGCAGCCCAGCTGACCTTGATCCCGTCTGCCGCAACGACCGCATCGGCGGCCGGGGTCAGCAGTTCCGGCCCCGCCGGGATGGCATGTGTCAGCGTCGCCACCCCCGAGGTCGTGCCGCCCTCGACCGTCGGCCCCTCGAAGCGGTATTCGCCCTCCGGCAGCTTGGCGAGAATCTGGTCTATCGGCACATCGGCATTCAGCGGTTCGGTGGTCTCGAAGAACAGCTCGGTCAGGCCCAGCGGTTTCAGCGTCCCCAGACCTTCGAAGCGCAGCACCTCACCCTCGGGGCCGGTAACGGTGAGGCTCTGCCAGCCCTCGCCATCGAGGGCACCCTGGAAGCCGGTATCGAGGTCGGTGGCATTGTGCTCGATGTTGAGCTTGGTCTCCTTGAGCGGCACTGCCTCCTGGGCAAGGCCAGCGATTGGAAGCAGCACCAGCGCCGCGAGCGGTAGTCGGATCGAGCGGTTGAGCATCGTCGTCTCCTCTGTTCGGTTGACGACCCCGAGGCTCCTCCCACCCGACCCCCGTGCTCAATCCGACAGGTGCGATATCCGCCAGGCCTCACGAATGTGAGGGGCTCCGCACGACACGCCTCAGGAAGGCCGCCGGAACTCCATGATCCAGTTGGTCTCCCAGGTCGCGCCGCCATCATAGGAAAACGCCTGGCTCCAGCGCGGCGTCTCGGTGTCGGTGCCGCTCCAGTCGAACAGCACCTTGACCGGCCGGTCGCCATCCATGTCGTCGCCGGCAAAGCTGCCGCGGCCGCCCTCGAAGCGCCCGAGCACCGGCGGCTCCAGCACGCCCTTGCTCGAATTGATCCAGTAGATCGCCCACTCGTCCTTTTCCGGGTTGTAGATGCGCAGCGTCATCCCCTTGAAGCCCTTGGTGGGGAAGTCGCTCTCGTCCACCGACACCATGCCGCCGAGCATCAGCTGCGCCGTCTCATACGAGGTGAACACATCCCACTCGGTGGAGCCGACACCCCGCTGCTTCAGCCGCCGGTTGGTGACCACCCAGTCGCCATGGTTGAACGCAAACCCGCGCCGCGTCTCGCTATTCATCTCTCGCCCTCCCAGTGCGCCGCCTGCCGGAAAAGTCGGGTTGGTCCGGCGCGCCTGAGGTGTGTACCGCAGGTACCCTGCCAACGAATGTCAGGCTTTTCTCTGGTGGTTCGACAACTAGCGCAGGCTGAACGGCGGGTAGACATCGGTGACGAGCAGGAAGGCGTAGGCCCAGACCCGCGTTGCCCACCTGCCGACGCCGACGACGAAGTCGAACATGCCGCGTGGATAGTTTCCGGTGAACAAGATGGCGAACCACGCCACTATGGTCACGAGCA
>JBKJMF010000215.1:0-18914 GCA_046596525.1 Devosia sp.
TCCACCACCATCGGCGTCAGCTGCTGCCACATGTGGATGGTCATCGACTCGCGGAAGTGATCCATCGTCAGCGGGTCGTTCTCGGCCTTGCGATAGTTCGCGATCTGCTCGGCAATGGTCTGCAAATCCGCCTGCAGCACCTTCTCCGGATAGTCCGGATAACTCCCGCGCATGAACCTGAACCACTGCGCGGTGTTGCCGTTGAACCCCATATGGCCGCCATTGGTCTTGCCATAGCCGTGATAGGCCGGGTTCACCTCGTCGAACAGATCACCGGCCCAGCCACGCTCCGCCCGCTCGGCGTCCTCCTCGGCCATCGAGACGTTCCAGAGGTAGACGCCGTACATCGGGTGGAAGCGGCGATAGTCGCGCCAGCCCTCGTCATAGTGCCGGTTCGGCACCAGCTGCTGGCCGCCCTCCTCGCGCCGCAGCCCCCACAGCATGTCGAGCTGCGAGCGCGCCAGCGCCAGATGCTCCATGTCCCCGGTCAGCACCGCCGCATTGACGCCGCTGACACACAGCGGTTCGAGCAGCGAGAACGAGCCGTGCGGCCAGCGCCAGCCGTAATAGCCGCCCCACCACTTGCCATCGTTGTACTCGCCGATTTCGCCGCTCAGCCCGATATTATCAGGCGTAATCCCGCCATTGCGCGCCGTGCGCTCTTCCCACGCCGCGAGATAGTCCAGCACCCAGGCGCGATACTTCTCCTCGCCGGTATAGGCGAAGGCATGCGTCATCAGCGACGTCGCGCCGAGGTTCAGCGGCACGTCGCCGCGCGATTGCCGCGCGTTGATCCGGGTCAAGATCTCCGCATAAACAGCGTCGTCCGACCACGGCGTCTTCATGCCGTATTTGTCGATCCCCGGCAGGTCCTCGAACGGCGGCAGGTACTCGTCGAGGATCTCGCGATGCGTCGACCAGTCCTCCGCTGTCTGGGTAAACCGCGGCCCGCGACTGCCGGTGATCGGCGAGCGGATCAGGCGCTTTTCGGCATCCCAGTTCAGCGCCTCGGCGTCCTCGCCATTGTAGAACCCGGCAAACCGCCGCGTGCGCTGCCGGTCCTTCGGCACCGAGGGATCGGCGAGTCCGAGGAAATAGAAGAACAGGTTGCTCTCGCCGTGGTGCATCCAGTCGTAATAGGCGTCGTACTCGCGGTGGATCTGGCCATACTCGGTCCATTGCCAGGTGATGCCGTCCCAGATGGTGCGCGAGCGCTTGTAGACCTCTTCCGAGCCGCCCAGCGCATAGAACAGCGGCATGTTCATGAACCCCTCATAGGGGTCGTCCGAACCATCCATTCCCGGCCAGCGATCGCGCCAGATCAGCGTCCCGTCCGCCCGGGTGTAGCGGTCGGTAAACTCGATCGCCGCCTCGTTGAGGACAGTGAATATCTGCCGCTGCAGCAGCGCCCATGCGGGCAAGGGGGCGATATCGGCCGCCTCGATGGACGGCAGGTTCAGGTCGGCGCTGGTCATGGTGGCTAGATCCGGTTTCCCGATACGGGGTCGAAGAGGTTGATGGCCGCGGTATCGACGGTGAGCATCAGCGGCTCGCCCGGCTTCGGCCGGTCCTTGGGTCCGAGCCGCGCCGTGATCAGCTGCCCGCCGACGCTGGCGATCACCATGGTGTCGGGTCCAGTCGGCTCGATCACGTCGACTATGCCGTCGAGCGTCGAGGCGCCCTGCCCCGCTTTCAGCGTTTCGGGCCGGATGCCAGCCACCACTTCGCGGCCGACAAAGCTCGCGACGTCCTGCTCCAGCCCGGCCAATGACAGCGAGCCGGCTGCATGCTTCAGCCGCAGGCCGCCATCCCCCTGCTCCAGCGTTCCCGTCAAAAAGTTCATCGTTGGCGAGCCGATGAAGCCGGCGACGAACATGTTGGCCGGTCGCTCATAGATCGTCTCGGGGTCGGCGAGCTGCTGGATCACCCCGCCCTTCATCACCGCCACCTTGGTGCCGAGCGTCAGCGCCTCGACCTGGTCGTGCGTGACATAGACGGTGGTGGTGCCCAGCCGGTCATGCAGCCGCTTGATCTCGGTCCGCATCTCGACCCGCAGCTTCGCATCGAGGTTCGACAGCGGCTCGTCGAACAGGAACAGGTCCGGGTTGCGCACAATGGCGCGGCCCATGGCGACGCGCTGCCGCTGCCCACCCGACAACTGCCCGGGCTTGCGATCGAGCAGATGCTCGATCTGCAGTAGCTCGGCTGCCCGGTTCACCGCCGCGTCGCGCTCCTTGGGCGCCACCTTCCGCATCTCGAGCCCGAAGCCGATGTTCCGCCGCACCGGCATCGTTGGGTAGAGCGCGTAGGACTGGAACACCATGGCGATGTTGCGATCCTTGGGATGCACGTCGTTGACGTTGCGGTCGCCGATGACGATGTCGCCGCCCGAGCTCGGCTCGAGCCCGGCGATGATCCCCAAGAGCGTCGATTTCCCGCACCCCGATGGACCCAGCAGCACCAGGAAGCCGCCATCCTCCACCTCGATGTCGATATTGTTCAGCACCTCCACGGCGCCAAAACTCTTGCGCACGCCTTTGATCGACAGAGTGGCCATCGGCACTAACCCTTGACTGCGCCGGCGGTGATGCCGGCAACCATGACGCGCTGCACGAGGGCGAACAGCACGATCACTGGAATGATGGAGATGATGCCGCCGGCGGCCAGCATGCCCCAGGGCAACTGGAACTCGCCGACCATCAGCTGCAACCCGACCGGCCAGGTCCGCGAGCCGGTGCTGGAGGTGAGCATCAGGGCGAACAGGTACTCGTTCCATGCGGCGATCGCGACGAACACGCAGGTGGCGACGAGCCCATTCCGCGCGATCGGGATGACGATGCGGAACATCGCGCCGATACGGGTCGAGCCGTCGATCCGCGCCGCACTTTCGAGCTCCGTGGGCGCCGCGTCGAAAAAGCCCTTCAGCATCCACACGAACAGCGGCAGCAGGAAGCTCGTATAGGCGACGGCGAGGCCGAGGCTGGTGTCGAACAGGCCAAGATTCCGCATCACGATGAACAGCGGGATGATCATCAGCACCGCCGGGAACATGCGCACCACGAGGTAGCCCAGCATCAGCGGCGTGCGGCCGGGAAAGTTAAAGCGCGAGAAGGCGTATGAGGCGATGGTGCCGGTGAACAGGCAGATCGCCACCGTCAGCGTGGTGGTGATGAGGCTGTTGATCACCAGGACCGGATAGCCCGACTGGTTCCACAGCTTGATGTAGTTCTCGAGCGTGAAGCGGGTGGGGAAATACACCATCGTGCGGGTGACGATGTCGTCGTCGACCTTGAACGAGGTCAGCAGCATCCAGAGCAGCGGGCCGATACTGAGCACGGCGAGGACGATCAGCACGGCGTAGCTGAGGATGTTCCAGATGAGGTTGGAACCGGAGCGGGTCTGGGCCATGGCGCTAGTCCTGATTGACCTTGCTGAGCCGGATATAGGCCCAGGCAAACAGCATCAGCAGTACGAACATCACCACCGACAGCGCGCCCGCGTAGCCGAAGTTGAAATCCGAATAGGCGTTCTGGAACGCGTAGAGCGACAGCACCTGTGTCGACCGTCCCGGCCCGCCCTGCGTCAGGATCAGCAGTAAGTCCGGTGAGTTGACGAGCCCGATGACGCGCAGGATCACCGCCGCGGCAATGATCGTGCGCAGCATCGGCAGCGTGATCAGCCGCAGTTGCGCGAACGCCCCTGCCCCGTCGATATCGGCCGCCTTGTAGAGATCGGTCGGGATGCCCTTTAAACCCGCCATGATAAGCAGCGTGAAGAACGGGAAGCTGTGCCAGGCCTCGACGAAGATCGCCGTTGCCATCGCGGTGTTGGGATCGGCAAACCACGCCTTGTATTCGTGGAGCAGGCCGATCCCGACAAGGATGTCGTTGATGACGCCGACACGACTGTCGAGCATCAAGGCCCACATGTTGCCCGCCACCACGTTGGGCAGGAAGTAGGGCACGAGGATGAGCACCGCCAGCACCTTGCCGCCCGGCAGGTTGCGGTTGAGCGCCAGCGCGGCGACGAGGCCCACGGCGAATTCGATGAGGATCGAGAAGGTCACCCATACCGCGGTATTGCGCAGCGACAGCCAGAAGATCGGGTCGCCCAGCATGCGCTGGTAGTGCTTCAGCCCGACGAAGGCGCCGTTGCCGGCCGGCCGGTTGAGCCGCATCTCGGTAAAGCTGAGCTGGAACCCGTAAACGGTGGGGAAGAGGACGATCGCAGTGATCAGCAGCGCGCTCGGCAGCAGCAGCAGATACATCCAGTAGCGCGTCTCGGAGAGTTCGCCGAGCAGCCGCAGCGGATTGATCGCGTCCCAGGTGGAGCGCGGCGGCGGCAGGGCGGCCATGGCACGGCCTCGGCTCATCAAGGCTCCTTGGAGGGGTTCCAGGAAAAGTTGCAGACTTTCCGGTTCGGAAGCGCGACAACTTAAGACTTGGCTTTGATCGGGTCGGGGAGAAGGGCGGCCGGTAACGCCGGCCGCCCGAAGCATCAGGCGATGGCCGCGGCCAGCCCTTCGATGATCTGGTCGGCAGCCTGATCGGGCGTCGCCTGGCCAATCAGGATCTGCTGCAGTGCCGGCAGCACGGTGTTCTGCGCCCAGCCGGCCGCACCCGGGAAGCTCGGCTGCGGGATGCCGAAGCCGAGCGTATCGGCCGCGGGCTTGTACATCGGGTTGCCGGTGATGCGCTCATCGGCGGCCGCGACATTGGACGCGGGAAAATAGCCGGTCTTTTCGAGGAAGGAGACGGCGGCATCCGGCTCGCCCCAGAACTTGATCCATTCCCAGGCAGCGTCGGCGTTTTCGTCGTTGGTGATGCAGTTATAGGCGTAGGCGAGGCGCGCCACGCGCGTGGCCGGACCAGCCGGCATCGCGAACGTTCCGAATTCCACGCCCGGCTTCAGCTTGGACGCGATGTCCTGATACGAGCCCGTATGGTGCCAGATCATCGCGGTCTGCCCGGTCTGGAAGCCGCTGATGACCTGCTGGAAGCCGTCATTCGCCGCGCTCGGCGGCACGGCCTTGTCCTTGACCAAGAGCCCTGAATACCAGTCGAGCGCCTTGACGACGATGTCGCGGTCGAGCCCGATCGAGCCATCCTCGTGCTTTACCGGAGAGCCGAAGGCTTCGATGACGTTGACCACGAAGTTCTGGCCACCGGGGCCGCCGCGCAAGCCGAAGCCGTAGCGGCCCTTGGATGCATCGGTCAGCTTGATCGCCGCATCGCGGAACTCGTCATAGGTGGTCGGCGCCGCAAGGCCGGCTTCATCGAACCAGTCCTTGCGATAGTAGCCCCAGTCCACGAACGTGAAGCCCGGCACGCCGTAGCTCTTGCCGTCCTTGGTGATCGAGGCGAAGCGCTTGTCGTCGAAGTCGCCGCGCCGCTCCCAGCCGGCGATGCGGTCCGTCATGTCGCTCAGCGCGCCCATGGCGAGCAGATCCTCGAAGCGCTCGGACGAAACCATCGTCACGTTCGGGCGGCTCCCGCCGACCACGGCCGCGGTAATCTTGGCCATGAACTCGGGGTTGGGGATGTTCTCGGGCGTCACCGCAACTTCGGGATGCGCGGCCTTGAACAGGTCGAGCACCGCCTGCAACCCGGCAGCTTCGGACTGGCTGGTGAAGGTATGCCAGTAGTTGATGGCCGTCGACTGCGCGAGGGCGTGGGTCGGCAGGAACGCAGAGGCGGCCAACAGGCCACCACCCATCTTCAATACTGAACGTCGGTCAAAGCTCGTCGTCATGTGCTATTCCTCCCTGATGATAGCTCAGTTATACGATCTGATATATCAGTGCCATGGTACCTGACTGCCCGGTGGCGTCAATCGCTCGGTCACTTCGACCTTCGTAAGGGCCGTAGCGTCGAGTTCGTTCCAGTCGAAATGGTAGCCGATGCCCGGCTCGTCGCTGACCGTCAGGTTGCCGTCGACGATCGCCAGCGGGCCGAGCTTGTCGAGGCCCTTGATCTGCTCCTCGTTCATCACGAGTTGCTCGTAATAGTCGTTGTTCGAGATGGCGGCGCAGATTTGGGCATTTTCGAGCCCCATGCCATGCACCTGGGCCCGCATGCCGTGGCTTTCACTGAGGTGCGCCACCTTCATGGAGCCGGTGAAACCGCCCTTGTAGAAGGTCGAGACGCGTGTCATGTCGAGCGCCTTGTTCTCGATCCAGGTCGCCATGTTGCCATGCACGCCATCCGAGGTTTCGGCGGCGAGGATGGGGATGTCGAGCTTCTCGCAGAGCTTGGTGTAGCTGCCGAGGTGGAATTCCCGCATCGGCTCCTCGTACCAGAGGAACCCGAGGTCCTGGATCGCCTTGCCGAATTCCAGCGCGTTGACATAGTCCCAGCCGGCCGAGCCGTCGAACATCAGGTCAGCGTCAGGGCCAACCCATTTGCGGAGGTTCTTGCACAGTTCGATGTCGCGCTTCACCGGGCCGCCCCAGGCGTGCAGCTTGAACGCCTTGAAGCCGACGTCGCGGCTCATCTTGATGTAGCGCTCGTACTCATCCATCGTCGGCCAGGTGACCGTCGAGGCATAGGCCGGCACCACCCGGTCGTCTCCGCCCAGCATCTGGTAGATCGGCATCTTCGCCTGCTGCGATTTGACGTCCCAGCACAGCATGTCGAGCATGCCGAGCGTCCGCATGTGGAACTCTTCGATGCGGTCGAGCTCCCAGATCAGCCGCCACATCCGCTCGGTCAGCAACGGGTTCTCGCCGATGAACTCGTGGAAGCGCCGCCGTACCAGGTCGACCACCGCCTCGCCGCGGTTCATCTCGATGGAGCCATAGAGCCCGGTGTCGGTTTCCATGCGAATCACGGCCTTGTGCGGCTTCGTGCCGCGCGGAATGTCACCGTGCGAGCCGGGGATGCCGTCGCGCCAGATGAACTTCGGCCCTGGCTCGTGCTCGACCAGCCAAGCCGTGAACCCCGTGATCTTCATTCAGTCCTCCACAAGTAAGATCTTTGGCGGCCGCCATGAGAATCAATCCGGCCGCCTAACCCTTTTCCGCGCCCGACAGCATCCCGGAGCGCACGAACCGCTGCGCGGCCATGAAAATCAGCAGCACCGGCAACACCACGAGGATGGCGGCCAGCACCACCTCGGGCTTCTTGATCGGCACATCGTTGGACGGCAGGTTGCTGAGCGCCCCGGAGCCAGAGACCAGCGCCGTCAGCCCCACCGGCAGGTTGTAGAGGCTGTCGTCGCTGAGCAGCACGAAGGCGAGAAAGTAGTTCGACCAGATCGCGAGGAAGCTGAAGATCGCCACCAGCGCGATGATCGGCCGCGCCAGCGGCAGCGCGATGCGGGTGAACAGCTGGAAGCGGTTGGCGCCGTCGACCCGGGCGGAATCCATCACGCCCTTGGGCAGCGATGTGGAGAAGTAGACATAGGTGAGATAGAGGCCGAACGGGAAGAACCCAGAAGCGAGGATCAGGCCCGCATAGGTGTTGCTGAGCCCCAGCAGGTTCAACTCGAGGAAGATCGGAAGCACCACCGCGGTCGACGGCGTGATCATCGCGATCAGCGTCAGCGTCAGGATCAGCTTGCGGCCGGGGAACTCCGACTGCGCCAGCGCATAGCCGCCGGGGATCGACGCGATCAGCGACAGCAGCACCCCGCCCACCGAGTAGATCAGCGAGTTCGTCGCCCAGGTGACGATCTGGAAGTTGTTGTAGGTGGTGAGGTTGGTCCAGGTCCGGCTGAACGCCTCCCAGGTGCCGAGCGCGAACGGCGACTCGGTCAGCAGCGACGCCTCCGACCGCGTTCCGGCAATGAACAGCCAGAGCAGCGGAATGCCATAGAAGCACACCGCGAAGGCCAGCGTCGCGAACACGACGAAACGGCCGAGGTTGAAGCGCATCGGTGCCGTTCTGGTGCTCATTCCGCCTCAATCGATCTTGTAGAATTTGGTGGCGAACACGATCACCAGCGCGATGACGATCGACGAGCCGACGAGCAACGTGCTGAGCGCCGCCGAGGCGCCGAAATCGCCCATCCGGAACGCGTACTGGAACGCCATCTGGTTGAGCGACCAGTCGTTCTGCGCGAATTGCGGCCCAGCGAGCCCCATCAACTGCGGCTCGACGAAGAGTTGGAGCCCAGCGGCCAGCGACAGGATTCCCATCAGCACCAGCGAGCGCCAGATCATCGGCAGCTTGATCCGCGTCGCCAGCTGGAACCGGTTGGCGCCATCGATGCGCGCCGCTTCCATCACCTCGGTGGGCAAGCTCGCCAGCGCCCCGCCGAACACCACGATCCAACCGCCCGAGGCCGAGAAAAACGCCATGATGGCGAACACGCCGGCGAGCCCGACGCCCGAGACCACATCGGCGCGCGTGCCCCAGCCCAGCGCATGCAGCACCGGCTGGAACGGGCTGACCGAGGGGTCGAGCACAAACAGCCACAGCACCACGATGGCCGAAGAGGTCACTGCACCGGGAAGGAAGTAGATCGTCCTGAGCGTGTTGGCAGTCTTGCGATCGATGCTGTCCAGCATCAGCGACAGCACCGCCACGCCGATCATCGTCAGCGTCACCCAGATGGCGACGAACGCGAGGACGTTGACGACGCTGGCCGGTACGCGGAAGTCGTCGAACACGAACTGGTAGTTGGTAAAACCCCAGAACACCATTTCGATGGTGTCGAAGAAACTCAGCCCGAAAGCATAGGCGACGGGGAACACCCCGAACATGAACAGCAGGATCAGATAGGGCGCCAGCAGCAGATACGACATGCGCGTATCGCGGCGTGCCTTCTGCCTTTCCTTGCGGGCGCGGTCAGTCGCTACCGCCCTCACATCCGATGCCATTGCTGTCGCGCTCATTGATGCCCCGTGACCAGTCGACCGGACGCGCCCGAAAGCGCGCCCGGCCAGTCCTAATGCTTACTCGACGGTGTAGCCGTTGAGCTTGGCGAGGTTTGTAAGCTCGGTCTGCAGCGCCGGCAGGGCGCCTTCGACCGTGCCGCCGCTGCTCAACCCTTGCACGACGATCTTGGCGATGGCGTCCGAAACGGTGAAACGGAGGCTGACATAGCCCGGGTGGCTGAACGCCGCCGCATCGGCTTCCACCTGGAAGACGTTCGGGTCGGCATAGTAGGCATCGCTCGCAAGACGGGCGCCCCAGGCTTCGGCCGACGGCCGGTGGCCCGGCAGGGTCACGGCGGCGGTCTGGTTGGCGACGTCGGTTGCCATCCAGGTCACCAGATCGACGACCTCGGCCGGATGCGCAGTGTCCTTCCAGCCGCCATAGGTACCACCGCCCCAGCTCCAGGTGAGCGGCTGGGTCTGGTCGTCCCACTTCAGCGGAGCGGCAGCGGCGAGCTTGCCGGCGGGCCACTCGTAGGTCGGCTTGATCACGTATTCACCGAACCAGGTCGGCCCGATCATCAGCGGCACCTTGCCGCCCTTGGCCAGCGCCACGAAATCAGGCTCGAACGGCCCGACCTTGGTCAGGCTGCCGTTGGCCAGCATGGCGTCGACCATGCGCGCCGGCTTCAGGCACTTCTCGGTGGTGAGATCGATCTTGACCGTATCTTCCTTGCCCTCGACCGGCATTACCAGGTCGCAGCCGTCGGAGACGAGCATGGCATAGAGCGGGTAACTCTCGACCCCGGTGCCGAGGCTGAGGCCCTGCGGCGCCAGTTCCTCGCCGAGCTTCTGGAATTCTTCCCAGGTCGTCGGCACGGCCTTGCCGAGCGCTTCCATGGCGGGCTTGTCGTACCAGACGATCATGTGCGCCAAGTCGTTGCGCATGCACAGCAGCTTGCCGTTCACATGGCACGGCGAGTTGCCGTTCGGGTAGAACTCGTCCTGCAGCGCCTGCGGCACCTTGTCGGTCAGGTCCATCAGGTAGTTCGAGCGGCGGGTCGAGAGCTGCGCCGTGTAGCCGATATCCGACATGAAGATCACGTCGGGGATCTCGCTCTTTGCCTGCAGCGCCAGCTGGATCTTGGCGATCAAGTCGGCCGGCGCGACGGTGGTGACATTGAGCGTCACGTTGTCGTGGGTCTTGTCGTAGAGATCGAACATGGTGAGGCGCGGCGTGTCCGACCAGACGTTCAGCGTCACCGCATCCTGGGCCATCGCAGCGCCGGCCATCAGGCCAAGGGCGATACTGGTGGCAATGCCGCCGGCAAGCGCGGCGGTCCTTGTACGAAGCATAGTCTCTCCTCCTGTGTTTCCGGCTTCGCGCCGGATTTATCTGCCGACCGCCGACGCCATGACGGCGCCCGCTGCATCGAACACGTGCACCTGATCGGGCCGCAGCCCGACCTGGACCTCTTGGCCCGGCTCGAGATCGGAATGGCCCATCACCTGCACGGTGATCACCTCGGGCGTTCCCCCATCGAGATAGGCGTATGTGATGTTGCCGAGCCGCTCGACCGACTCGACCTTGGCCGGCAAAGCCGTGAGCCCGGGGGGCACAGTTGCGCCGGCAGCCAGCACTTCCAGCGTCTCCGGCCGCACGCCGAGCGTCACCGCGTCTCCGACGCTCGAGCCCTTGGTGGCGACGTCGAGCCTGGCGCTGCTGCTGGCATCGAGCCCAAACGTCGTCCTGTCGCCGGATGCACTCAGCACCCTGCCCGGCAAGAGGTTCATCTTGGGCGAGCCGATAAAGCCGGCGACGAACAGGTTGTTCGGCCGCGCATAGAGATCGAGCGGCGGCCCGACCTGCTGGATGCGGCCATTGTCGAGCGCCACGATCCGGTCGGCCAGCGTCATCGCCTCGACCTGGTCGTGCGTCACGTAGATCATCGTGGTGCCGAGCTCGCGGTGCAGCCGCTCGATCTCGAGCCGCATCTGCACGCGCAGCGCCGCATCGAGGTTCGAAAGCGGCTCATCGAACAGGAACACCTTGGGGTTGCGCACGATGGCGCGTCCGATGGCGACACGCTGCCGCTGCCCGCCCGACAGCTGCGCCGGCGAACGGCTCAGCAGCTCGTTGAGCCTGAGGATCCGCGCCGCTTCCTTGACCCGCTTGTCGATCTCGTCCTTCGACAGCCGCGCCAGCTTCAGGTTGAAGGCGATGTTGTCGTAGACGTTCATGTGCGGGTAGAGCGCGTAGGACTGGAACACCATCGCGATGCCGCGATCCGACGGCTCGGCGAAGGTTACGTCCTTGCCATCGATGAGGATGTCGCCATCGCTCACCGTCTCGAGCCCGGCGATCATGCGCAGCAAGGTCGACTTGCCGGAGCCCGAGGCGCCGACGAACACGACGAACTCGCCCTTGTCGATGGTGAGGTCCACGCCCTTGATGACGTCGACCGTCCCGAAGGACTTCCGGACATTCTTCAGCTCGACCGCGGCCACTAGCAGCCTCCGCCCGAGCGGCCCGACAACTTCACCAGCTTCATGCGACCCCTCCGTTGAGATATTAATGCGAGGCAATGATATCTCAAGTCAAGGCACCGGAGCGCCACGAAAGCGAGATTTACCACCCTTTGACGCGCATCTGGTAGCTCGAAAGCTCCGCAGAAACCTGTTTTCTCTAGCATTTTGCTGAGATTTCCAAAACGCCTGTTGATATACTAAAGTGCGAAAATGCCTCTCGACCACTTCACTGGTGAAAATGTCTGACGTCCGCAATGACAACGAAGGTTACCGCCGCTTCCGCAAGGCGATGCATGACGGCACGCTCGAAGCCGGCATGGTGGTGACCCAATCCGAACTGTGCGACCTGCTCGGCCTGTCGCTGTCGCCGCTGCGCGAAACGCTGGTGCTGCTGGAGGAGTTCGGGCTGGTCGAGATCAAGCCGCGCGCCGGGATCAAGATCGTCTACCCGGAGGTGGCGTTCATCCGCGAGAACTACCAGTTCCGCATCATGATCGAGATTTTCGCGCTGAAGAGCTTCGGCGACACCGTCACCGACGCGTGGCTGGCCGGCATGCGCAAGAGCCACGAGGAATGCCGCGTTCTCCTCACCGACGGCAGCCCGTTCGAGACGGCGCACACACCGTTCCTCGCACTCGATTGCCGCATGCACGAGGAGATCGTCGCCTCGCTGGGCAATCGTGCCATTCTCGACACCCACATGCGCCTGCAGGAGAACATCCGCATGGCGCAGCGCGTCCACCGCCGCCCCGGCTTCCGTGGCTATCTGGTCGATACCGTGGACGAGCACATGCGCGTCGTCGCCGCGCTCGAGCAGCGCGACATCGCGGGGGCGATCGCTGCGATGGAAGCGCACTTCAGGGCTTCGACGCACCGGACCTTTGCGGCTTAGACGAACATCCCCAAATGCCGCTGCAGCGCCGCGCTGAAGTGTGCCACCAGCGCCGCCTCGGCTCGATCCGCGTCGCGCACCGCCAGCGCGTCGATGATGTCGAGATGTTCGCGGATCGAGCGTTGCGCCACCGGCACCGTCAGCTTGCGGTCGAGCCGCACCAGCTTGAGGTACGTGTGCATCCGCCGGTACGTGGTCTCGATCAGCTGGTTGCGGAGGATCGCGATCACCGAATTGTGGAGCAGCGCCTCGAGCGTCTCAAGCTCCTCCATCGTCTCGGCACTGAGCCCTGATGAGTCGAGGCGCGACGCCAGCGCCCGATGCCGGTTGCCGAGTTCCTCGATCAGCTCCTCGTCGCCCTGCTCGGCGAACACCCGCACCGCTGTCCGCTCGATGATGGTGCGGAACTGGTAGGTGGATTTGGTGAGTTCTAGCCCCGGTTTGACGAACTGGATGCCCGAACGCGGATGGATGGTGAGGATGCCCTCCGCCTCCAGCACCCGCAGCGCATCGCGCAGCGGCGCCACCGGGATGCCCAGCAGTTCCACCAGTTGGTTCTGCGACACGAAGGCGCCGGTCGGCAGCCGCCGCTCGAACAGATTCTCCAGCACGCGCGCGTAGGCCAGGTCGCTCATCCGGCCGCCCGGCTGGGCCCTGGCCGCGACGATATCGGCATCCCCACTTACAACCACTTGTGCGTCCGCTCCCGTTGGCCTAGTCATCTGATATATCAGACACCCACCGTTAGTCGATCAGAGTCGCCAACAATGCGCATTGCCGAATTCCGCATCACCCGTTTCCAGTTTGCCCGCGATCGGGTGATCGGCGACAGCCAGGTCCGCGCCGACGACGTCAATGTAGCGGCGCTCGAGCTGATTGCCGATACCGGCGCGGTCGGCCTGGGGTTTATCCAGACTTTGTTTTTCCCGCTACCAGATGTGGCGGAGATCGAGCGAGTGTTCCGCTCCGAAGTCTGGCCCGGCATCGAGGGCCAGCCGCCTGCCGCACTCGCCCACCGCGTCTCCCGCCCGCGTGGCGGCAACCAGCGCGCCTACACCCTGCCCTTCCATGAAGCGCTGCAGGTGGCGTTCTGGGACCTCGCGGCCAAGGAAATAAACCTGCCGCTGCACCAGCTGCTCGGCAGCCGCCGCGACAAGGTCGAGGCCTATGCCTCGGGCCTCGATTTCCACCTCAGCGACGACGAGTTTGCACGCTTCTTTGCGCATGCCAATGCGCTCGGCTACCGCGCCTTCAAGATAAAGGTCGGCAGCCCGGATTTCGACTGGGACCTCAACCGCCTGAAGATCCTCAAAGAAGTGGTCCGCAAGGACGCCCTGGTGATGATCGACTCGAACGAGGCCTGGGGCGCCAAGGAAGCGCTGGTCAAGCTCACCGCCATCCGCGACGCCGGCCACGAGCTGCTCTGGGTCGAAGATCCGATCCTCCGCAACGACTATGCCGGTTTGAAGATGCTCAAGGACGCGGCCAACTGGACGCTGATCAACTCGGGCGAATATCTCGACGCCCATGGCAAGCGCCTGCTGATGGAAGCCGGCGCCACCGACATCCTCAACGTCCATGGCCAGGTCAGCGACGTGATGCGCATCGGCTGGCTCGCCGCCGACCGCGGTATCCCCGTCAGCCTCGGCAACACCTTCCTCGAGGTTGGCATCCATGCCGCCTGCGCCCTGCCCGAAGTGCAGTGGCTCGAATACTCGTTCCAGAACTTCGATCATCTTGTCGACCAACCGATCGAGATCCGGGACGGCTGGGCTTACGCCCCCGATCGCCTGGGCCACGGCCTGGTGCTGAACGAAACCGCCCGCCGCGAGTGGGCCCGCCCCAATCTCTTGCCGCGCTCCGAGCTCGGCGAAGCCCCGTTCAATCCGCGCGTCGCCAAGGCGCTGCGCGCGGCCTGAAGCCAACAGCTAACGATCTACAGTCATCCAGGGAGGAGACCTCGTTATGAATCTTCTGCGCACCACCGTGGCGCTCTCGGCGATCCTCGTCGCCGGCGCCGCCCTCGCCCAGGACGGTGCCATCACCGTCTGGGCCGACGCCACCCGCCAGCCGGCGGTCGAGGCGTTCATCGCCGCCCATCCGGAAGTGCCGGTCAATCTCGTCCTCGACGATGGCTCGTCGGGAGCCTCCGGCACCTTCCAGACCAAGATCAGCCTCGCCGACCAGGCCAATGAAGGCTGGCCGGACGTGGTGTTCTCCACCCAGAACAACGATGCGGCCTGGGCCGCGCGCGAGAACAACGGCGCCCAGGCCTTCGCCCAGGTGCTGAACGAGGGCTTCCTCGACCAGGCCTTCCTCGACGGCTTCACCCCGGGCGCGCTCGACCCGGTGACCGTTGACGGCAAGGTCTATGGCGTCCGCAACGATCTCGCGCCGGTGCTGTTCTGGTACAACAAGACCCTCCTCGATCGGTTCGGCTATGCCGCCCCGACCACCTGGGAAGAGTACCAGGCGCTGGGTGACAAGCTCTCTGCCGAGCACCCGGGCTATTTCCTCGGCGCCATCGGCGACGCCTTCCCCGGCCCCTATGTCTACTACTGGAGCGGTGAGGCGCCGATCTTCCAGGTCGAGGGTGAGACCTTCAAGTCCGACACCGCGGCGCCGAATTCGGTGAAGGTTTCGAACCTCATCGACCACATGGTGGCCAACAAGACCCTGACGCTCGACAGCCTGTTCGGCGCCAGCTTCGTCGCCAGCGCCGCCAACCTCGTCGCCATCCCGGGCGCTGCCTGGTACGCCGGCGCGCTGTTCCAGAACCCGGGAGGCGTCAACGCCAAGGCCGGCGACTGGGTCGCCGCACCGCCGCTGAAATGGGCCGATGGCGCCGCGGTCACTGGTAACGTCGGTGGCGGCGTCTGGTACGCTTCGAGCCACACCCAGAACCCCGAAGCGGTGAAGACCTTCCTCAAGTTCGTCACCAGCGACGCCAAGGTCGCGGGCACCGGTGGCCTGCCGGCCTACCAGGCGGCTGCCGATGCTTGGCTCGACGCGCAGGCGGCGAGCGGCTTCTACGCCGGCGACTTCAAGGCCGCCATCCAGACTGCCGCCTCGAGCGTCTGGAACGGCTGGGGCTACCCGAACTTCTCGCCCGAGACCGCCTGGGCCAAGATCGTCACCCCCGGCCTCGCCGCCGGCAAGACCATGACCGACCTCGCCGCCGACTGGCAGCAGGAAATGCAGAACGAAGCGCAGGTCGTCGGCTACACCGTCGAGTGATCCTGAGCCTGAGTTCGCCGGGGGCGAGTAAAGTGCCCCCGGTCTTTGTGTTTGGGCGTAGGCGCGCTGAGTGCGCTCCTCGCTCGAGGTCATGCGGTGGGTGGGATAGTTCGCACCCCGTACCGATGCCTCTACTGCCTGGAGCCGCCAAGTGAGCACGATCGAACATAGCGCTGCCACTGCTGCTGTCGCCCTCGAGCGCCCGAAGAAGGGCATGAGCATCGAGCGCGCGCAGGGCCGCATCGGCGTGCTGTTCGCCACGCCCTACACGCTGTTCCTCATCGCCTTCGGCATCCTGCCGGCGCTCTACGCCATCTATCTCGCCTTCACCAGGAAGGGCGCCTTTGTCGGCTTCGACAATTTCCTCAAGGTGTTCAAGGACTACCGCTTCTGGCCGGCGGTCGAGCATGTCGGCATCTTCATCATCGTCTGGCTGCTGCTGCTCGTGGTGCTGGTGGTGACCCTCGCCATCCTCGTCCACTCGATTGGCCTGCGCTGGTTCTCCGGCACCATGCGCTTCGTCTATTACATCCCGGGCGCGCTGGCCGGCGCCTCGAGCGTCATGCTGTGGCTGTTCGTGCTAGATCCCACCGTCAGCCCGGTATCGTGGCTGCTGCAGGCATTGGGGATAGAAAGCTTCGTCGGCGCCGTTGACGCCAGCCGGCTGCCGATCGTCCTCGCGGTGATCGCCTTCTGGACCGGCGCCGGTGGCTGGATCGTCATCATGTACGGCGCGCTCAACAACATTTCGAAGGATGTCATCGAGGCCGCCCGCGTCGATGGCGCCGGCCCGGTACGCATCGCCTGGTCGATCCAGATCCCACTGATGCGCAAGTGGATCGCCTACATGGTGATCATGAGCTTTGCCGGCGGCACCCAGCTCTTCGTCGAGCCGCGCGTCCTGGCGCAGGCCAGCCGTGGCGTGGTCGGGCAGGACTATTCGCTGAACCAGCTCGCGTTCCTCTATGCCTTCAAGCAGAACGATTTCAACGGCTCGGCGGCGATCTCGCTGGTGCTGCTGGCCGTCGCCGTCGCCCTCTCCATCTACTTCGTCTTCAAGGGTGGCCTGTTTGAGCGCGCGTAACTTGGAAATCGTCGGCACTCGCAGCAAAGACCTGTCGCCGGCCGCGTGGCTCGGCCGCGCCTTCGGCGTGCTGATCCTCATCGTCTTTGCGTTGTTCTTCGTCGTGCCGCTGCTCTGGCTGCTGATCGCGCCGACCAAGACCGATCGGCAACTGCTGCTCGAAGCCCCGTTCGCCCTGGGCGATATCGGGACGCTGTTGAGCAACTGGCAGAGCCTGATGACCTTTCAGGGCGGGCTGATCTGGACCTGGATCGGCAACTCGATGTTCTACTGCGTCGCCGCGCTTGCGATCACGCTCTGCATCTCGATCCCCGCCGGCTACGCCCTGGCGATGACCGAATTCCGCGGTCGGAAGCTCCTCCTGGTGGTGACGCTGATCGTCATGCTGATCCCCTCCACCGCCCTGGTGCTGCCGATCTTTCTCGAGTTGAGCGCGGTGCGCCTGATCGGCAATCCGCTCGCGGCCATCCTGCCGTTCTCGTTCTATCCGTTCGGCGTCTACCTCACCTACATCTACTTCTCGACCGCGGTGTCGCGCGACCTGCTGTCGGCGGCGCGCCTCGACGGGGCGAGCGAGTGGCAGGTGTTTATGAAGATCGCCATGCCGCTTTCGACCCCGGTCATCGCGCTGGTCGGTTTCTTCAGCTTCACCGGCAACTGGAACAACTACTTCCTGCCCTATGTGACGCTGCCGGGCCGCAAGGCGCCGATCCAGGTCGGCCTTGCCGAGCTGCTCTCGAACGTGCCGGCTTTCAACCCCACCAATGCGGCCTCGACCACCATCACGCTCTCGGCACTGGCGCTGGCGACGCTGCTCGCCATCGCCCCGGTGCTGCTCGTCTTCCTGTTCGCGCAGCGCTACCTCGTTTCCGGCATGACCGCCGGCGGCACCAAGGAGTAGGCTATGGTCCAGCGCATGGGCATGGTGATCGGCGTGAAGCCGGAAAAGCTTGCCCAATACAAGCGGCTTCACGCCGAGCCGTGGCCGGAGATGAACGCGGCGCTGAGCGCGGCGAACATCCGCAACTACTCGATCTACCTGCGCGAGCCCGAGATGCTGCTGTTCGGCTATTGGGAATATACCGGGTCGGACTACGCGGCCGATATGCAGGCGCTGGGCGAGGTGGCCATTACCAAACAGTGGCTGGCGCTGACCGACCCCTGTCAGGCGCCGCTCAACACCGCCGCTCCCGGCGAGTGGTGGAGCATGATCCCCGAAATCTACCATCTCGACTGAGGAGACGCCCATGGTTGAGCTCAACGGCCGGACCTACACCCGTCGCGAGATCGCCGAGCGCTCCGGCATGCTGAGCCAGTTCGCCGGCGTGCGCCTGATGGAACTCTCGGACGGCGTCGAGCGCGACCTCGCCGAGACCTTCGGCGTCACGCGGCCGACGGTGCGGCGTGCGCTCGACCCGCAGCTTCGAAGTCGATTTCGACATTGCCGGGGACCTCTCGTGACCACCGCCTTGCTCGAGCGCCTCGAACACAAGCTCATCGTCTCCTCGCAGGCGATGAACCCACTGAGCCCCCTGCGTAACCGCCCCGATGTCCTCGCGCTGCTCGCCGAAGCAGCCGAGCTTGGCGGCGCCGGCGGCTTCCGCCTCAACGGTGCTGACGTCGTCGCCATGCTGCGCCCGCGCACGCAGCTGCCGATCATCGGCATCGTCAAGGACACCCGAGAAGGCTTCGGCAACTACATCACCACCTCCAGCGCCGACGCCGAAGCGTTGTGCGCTGCCGGCGCCGACATCGTCGCCATGCAGGCGACCACCGGCACCCGCCCTGGCGAGAGCTTCGCCGAAATCACCGCCACCACCCACCGCCTGGGCAAGCTGGTGATGGCCGACATCGCAACGCTCGAGGACGCCCGGCAGGCCGCGGCTGAAGGCGCCGACCTCATCGCCACTACCATGGTCGGCCACACCACCGAGACCGAGGGTCAGCCGCGCCCGCCGTACGACCTGATCTCCGCGATCATCGCTGAACTCGACGTGCCGCTGGTGGTCGAAGGCGGCATCTGGACCCCCGAGCACGTCACCGCCTCGTTCGCCCGCGGCGCCTTCGCCGTGGTCTGCGGCTCCGCCATCACCGCGCCCGACATCATCACCCAGCGGCTCGTCGCGGCGATTCCGGCGCGCTGACTAGACCGAGAACAGCGTCGCTCCGATGAAGCGATCGGTGTCTGCGCCGTAATTGTAGTAGTAGATGGTCAGCAGTTGCCCGTCCGGCCGCAGCACGGTGCGGGGGTAGCCGAGATCGGCCACCCCGCCGTCATCGCGCAGCACGATATCCCCGCCCCACGTCACGCCATCATCGCTGCTCACCTTGGCCCGGATGCCATAGGGCGCATC
>JBKJMF010000225.1:0-2673 GCA_046596525.1 Devosia sp.
GACCGAAGCCGAGATGCTGCGCACGCCGAACTTCGGCCGCAAGTCGCTCAACGAAATCAAGGAAGTGCTGGCTCAGATGGGCCTGCACCTCGGGATGGACGTGCCGAATTGGCCGCCTGAGAACATCGACGATCTGGCCAAGCGCTACGAAGATCATTATTAGAGCGTGTTCAGGAAAAGTGGTCTTCCGGTTTTCCGGTTCGAACACGCGACCACGTAGAGACAAGCCGGCCAGCACAGCCGCTAACCGCCCGTCGTGAGACGCCCGGGCCTTAGGGAGTAACAAAATGCGCCACGGTAACACCAACCGTAAGCTCAACCGGACCTCGAGCCACCGCAAGGCCATGTTCGCCAACATGTCTGCCTCGCTGATCAAGCATGAGCAGATCGTGACCACCTTGCCCAAGGCCAAGGAACTGCGTCCGATCGTCGAGAAGCTGATCACGCTGGGCAAGCGCGGCGACCTGCATGCCCGTCGCCAGGCCATCGCCCAGATGCGCGATGAGACCCAGGTTGCGAAGCTCTTCGCCGTCGTCGGTCCGCGCTACAAGGAACGCAACGGCGGCTACATCCGCATCCTCAAGGCCGGCTTCCGCTATGGCGACAACGCCCCCCTCGCGGTGATCGAACTGGTCGACCGCGACGTCGACGCAAAGGGCCTCGACTCGGGTCCGGTGGAAATCCGCGAGACCGACGACGAAGCCGCAGCGGCGTAAGCCCGAGGCATTCGGTAGACATCAAGGCGGTCCGGTTCATCCGGGCCGCCTTTTCGTTTGACCGGAGAACTTAATATGCGCCGTAATGGCGTCACTCGATGGGGAGAGCGGCATGGATAAGGGCGAACTGATCCTGGTCACCGGCGCAACGGGCTTCGTCGGCAAGTGGACGGTGATCGAACTGCTGAAGGCCGGCTACAACGTCCGCGGCACTATCCGCTCGTTGTCGCGCGATGCCGAAGTCAGGGCAGGGGTGGCCACCCAGACCGGCGAGGAAGCCCTGGCTCGTCTGCAACTGGTCGAAGCCGACCTCCTCGACGACAAGGGTTGGACCGAGGCCATGCAGGGCGTCACCACCGTGATGCACATCGCCACCGCCATCCGCGCTGACGAGCCCAAAGACTCCAGCCTCGTCACCCGCCCGGCTATCGAAGGCACGGCCCGCGTGCTGCGTTTTGCTAATGCGGCGGGCATCAAGCGGGTGATCATGACCTCGTCCGTCGCGACCGTCGGCTATGGCCACGGCCAGACCTCCGGCAAGCGCGTCTACGACGAGACCTATTTCACCAACCTCGGTGGCATGAGGTTCACCTGGGCCTATTGCCTGGGCAAGACCAAGGCCGAGCAGAACGCCTGGGCCTTTGCCAAGGAGCACGGCCTCGGGCTCACCACCATTCATCCCGGCGCCATTCTCGGGCCAGCCGTGGACAAGGATGCCAGCATCTCGCTCGGCATGGTCTCTGGTCTCCTCGCCGGCACCACGCCCGCCATGCCCAGCAACGGCTTCGCCGTAGTCGACGTCCGCGACGTGGCGGCGCTGCACCTCGCGGCGCTCCGGCAGCCCGATTCCGCCGGCCACCGCTACATGGCGACCGCGGAATACACGCCGTTCCCCAAAGTCGGCGAAATCCTCCGCGAGGCCTATCCGGACTGGACGATCACCACCAAGACCGCGCCCGACTGGATCATCAAGCTCATTGCCCGGCTCGGCGGGCCGGCACGGCAGATCATCAACGATATCGGCAACGAGAAGCACTACGACACCAAGAAGAGCGAGGCGCTGCTCGGCCGAAAGTACATCTCGGCACGTGATGCGATCCTTAGCTCCGCCGAGAGCGTTATCAGGCTCGGCATGGTGCAGAAGAAGTCCTCCTGAGGCCTAGCGCTCGAGCCCCCAGCTGGCGTAGAGCTGCTTGACGTGAGCCATCGACTTGAGTTCAAGCATTGGCAAGTCGCTGGCGGCGAGCCGCGCGCGATCCTGGGCCCGTTTTGGGGGCTGGACGATGAGGATCCAGCGCACCATCTCCCATTTGATGCTGTCCTTGTCGCCGGCAAGCGAACCCGGCCGGCTCTGCTTCTGGAACAGCGTGCGCCACACGTAGCGACGGAAATTCGCCCATCGGCTATCACCAAGCAGGATGATCCCAGTGGCCCGCGCGAACCGCTGCGGCATCAGGCTCGAATAGTTGCCGTCCATCACCCAGCGCTCCCTCAGAATCGCCGCATCGTGCAGCGCGGCGAACTCCTCGTCGGAGCGTTGCACCCAGTCGGTGCCGGGCTGGTGCCGGAACAGATCGACATGGAACGGCTCCGCCCCGAGCTTCTTCGCCAGTGCCACGGCCAGCGTTGATTTGCCGGCGTTCGACGGCCCGCAGATCATGATCCGGTCGCCCAGCGCCGAAAGCGGCAACATCCCCATTTTCGCCCCCTCTTTTTCGACTTATCCCCGCACCAGGGGAGCGGCTTATACTGCATCCACCTTTCCGATGCGAGACGCTACGCGGCGTCGCGGAGAGGGTTCGGGCTGGCGGGAGGCGTTCCTGTCAGGGTTTGGTGGAAGCGTCCGCTTTGCGCACCATCGAGCCAAAAGACCGTTCGCAATGGGCGGGGCGAGAGTCCCAACCTTGTACAGTTTGCCGGACGACCGGCACAGGGACGAAGTCCCGCCCATGCCGCT
>JBKJMF010000228.1:0-3699 GCA_046596525.1 Devosia sp.
CGACAAGACGGTGTGGAGCAAGAAGCAGGGCCACACCTGGTTCGCGGCCGAGGTGACTGTGCCGCCGGCCGCCAAGGGCAAGACGCTGGTGCTGCGCTTCACCTCGCAGTGGCAGGATCGGCCGGGCAGCACCGATCCGCAGTGCCTCGCCTATCTCGACGGCCATGTGGCGCAAGCGATCGACGGCAACCACACCGAGCTGGTGATTGCGCATGACGCGGTCCCCGGCACCAAGCGCACGCTGCTGGTCAACGCCTTCACCTTCTTCGACCGGCCGCTGGTCGGGTTCAAGGTCGAGCTCATGGTTCGGCATGCGCGCGCCGAGAAACTCTATTTCGACTTGATGACCCCGCTGGAAGTGGCGACCCGCCTGACCCAGATCGACGGTCGCCGCCATGCCATCATGAACCTCGTCGAGCAGTCGCTGCGGGCACTCGACCGGCGCGGCGCCGTAACGGCGGAGTTCGATGCCTCGCTCCCCGCGGCGGAAGCGATTGCCAAGAAGATTTACGAGCTGGTCGATACCGAAGTTCAGCCGACTATCTCGGCCGTCGGGCACACCCATCTCGACGTCGGCTGGCTGTGGCGGGTGATGCACACCCGCGACAAGACCGGCCGCAGCTTTGCCACGGTGCTGGCGCTGATGGCCGAGTACCCGCAGTTCGTCTTCATGTACAACCAGTCGGTGCTCTTCAACTTCCTCAAAACCGACTATCCCGAGATCTGGGCCGGTGTGGTCGAGCGGGTGAAATCCGGACAGTTCGAGATCGAAGGCGCGATGTGGGTGGAGCCCGACGCGAACATCGTCTCGGGCGAATCCATGGTCCGCCAGATCATGCGCGGCCGCCGCTTCCACCTCGAGCACTTCGGCGTCGTGCCGAAGACCGTGTGGCTGCCGGATACGTTCGGCTACTCGGCCAACATGCCGCAAATCCTCGAACGCTCGGGGCTCGAGTATTTCATTACCAGCAAGCTCAGCTGGAACGATACCGACCGGCACCCCTACGACACGTTCTTCTGGCGTGGCATCGACGGCACGATGACCAAGGCGCAGCTGATCACGGCGCAGAAATTCGACAGCGAGCGCATCTTCACCACCTACAATTCGGACCTATCGGTCTCGGAAGTGATGGGCGCCTGGAAGCGCTACGAGCCGAAGTCGGTGAACGACGAGGTGCTGGTCTGCTACGGCTATGGCGATGGCGGCGGCGGCCCGACCCGCGCCATGATCGAGCGCGGCACCCGGCTCGAGCGCGGCATCCCCGGCGCGCCGAAGGTGAAGCTCGAAGGCATCACGCCGTTCCTCAAGCGGCTGAGCAAGCGCATGGACGAGCACGCCAAGCGCTTCCCGACCTGGAACGGCGAGCTCTACCTGCAGTACCACCGCGGCACGCTCACCAACGTGGCGAAGAACAAGGCCAACAACCGGCGCGCCGAACGCGTGCTGCGTGAGCTCGAGTTCCTCAGCGCCATGGCGATGCGGACCGGGGCGCCCTACCCAGCCGAAAAGCTCAACGAGTTCTGGGAGCTGGTGCTGATCAACCAGTTCCACGACATCCTGCCCGGCACCTCGATCGCCGAGGTGTATGTCGATAGCGATGCCGAGTACGGCATGCTGTTCTCCACCCTCGCCTCGGGCAACGGCCCCTGGCACAGCGCGGCGAAGGCCGTAGCACCGACAGGCAAGGGCGGCCTGCAGCTTTTCAACTTCACCGGCCACGCTCGTAATAGGGCGCTGGTGCGGGTGGATGGGGCTGCCGAAGGCTCGGCGCTTGCCCAGGACGGCAATGCGTTGCCGTTGCAGAAGCTCATCGGTGCCGATGGCAGCACAACGCTGGCGGCTCCCGCTGACCTGCCATCGCTCGGCTGGGCATCGGCTGCGCTGGTGGCCGGCGGCGCAGCGCCGAAGTCGAGTCTGTCGGCTTCGACCAAGCATCTCGAGAACGAGTTCGTTCGCGTTGCCTTCGATGGCAATGGCGAGATCAGCTCGGTGTTCGACAAGCAGCACCAGCGTGAGCTGATCGCCAAGGGCGAGACCGCCAACCGGCTCGTCGCCTATGAGGACAAGCCGCTCAACTGGGACGCCTGGGACATCGACCGCTATTTCGAGGAGCAGTTCTGGCTGCTCTCGGCGGCGAAGGCCAAGATCGAGGTGGTGGAGACCGGTCCATATCGTGCCGCACTCCGTATCGAGCGGCAGTATATGAGCTCGAAGGTGGTCCAGGTCGTGTCGCTCGAGGCCGGCGCAAAGCAGGTCGAGTTCGATACCTTCGTCGACTGGCAGGAGCGCCAGACGGTGCTGAAGGCGGAGTTCCCGTTCGACCTCAACATCTCGGAGATCCGTTCGGAGATCCAGTTCGGCCATGTGAAGCGGGCGACGCACCGCAACACCAGCTGGGATCGGGCACGGTTCGAAGCCAGCATGCATCGCTGGGTCGATATCAGCGAGCCGGACTTCGGTGCCGCCCTGCTTAACGACAGCAAGTACGGCTACGACGCGGTCGAGCAGTTGGTGCGCATCACGCTGCTGCGCGGCGCGACCTTCCCCGATCCGGAATCCGACCGCGGCGAACACCACCTCAAGTACGCGCTGCTGGTGCATGACGGGGTCAGCGATCTCGCCGATGTGCCGGTCGCCGCCGAGCGCTTCAACAACCCGGTCGCGGTGGTTGGCGACACCTCGGCGCGTGCCTCCGATGCCGGGGACAACACCAGCTTCTCCTTCGCCTCGATCGACAAGCCGAACGTGACACTGGAGACGGTGAAGAAGGCGGAGAAGAGCGATGCGCTAGTGCTGCGCGTGTTCGAACACGCAAATGCCCGCGCTACCGCGACGATCAGCTTCGGCGTGCCGGTGAAGTCGGCAAAACTGGTCAACCTGATGGAGGAAGGCGGGGAGCCGGTCACCGTCACGGACAACACTGTGACGCTGCAGCTGCGGCCGTTCGAGATCGCGACGCTGTTGCTGGAACTCGCCGACTAATCCGCTGGCTTCAGCCGTTCGCCTGACATAGCTGACGCCTTTGGGGCCACCGCTGATGGAAATCGGCGGTGGCCTTGGTGTTTACTCGTCCGGCGCTGCTTCGCAATTTCGTTGCAACTGTTCTGCAAATTTACAACGAAGTATTGCAAGGCTGGAAGTCTGCTGCTAGCGTCCGCCACGATCGAAGCCGAAAAGCACGGCAGCCATCAGCCAGCGAAAGCCTGGCAAGCGGCCGAAACGGCGCGATCGGGACAGAGGATTCCTGAGGAGGAAGAACTGAAGAACACGGTAGGACGTATGTTCGGGCGCGCGCTGCGCGTCGCCCTTGCCACCACGACGGCCCTCGCGGCGCTGGCGACGGTGGCTCACGCCGACGACCTGTCTGGCACCATCACGGTGTGGAGCTGGACCGCCCCGGCCGACGGGATCGAAGCGGCCATTCCCGGCTTCGTCGCGCTGCATCCGGGTGTCACCATCAAGGTGGAAGACGTCGGCAATCCGGCGATCTGGGACAAGATCACCACCGGCATGGCCGCAGGCGGCGCCGGGCTCGCCGACGTGCTCAACATCGGCATCGACTATATCGGCAACTACGTCGAGACCTTCCCGGGCGGGCTCGCCAATCTCAGCACGATGGGCGCCGGCGAGCTCGCCGCGCAGTTCCCCTCGGGCATGTGGGCCAGCGGCTCGGGCCCGGATGGCTCGGTCTACGGCAT
>JBKJMF010000260.1:0-6276 GCA_046596525.1 Devosia sp.
CCTCGCGACAACAACCGGTTCGACCACCGGCGCGGGCGCGAACACCGGCTCCGGTACAATGATCGGCTCGGCCACCACGACTGGGACCTTCACAGCGACCAGCCTCTTCGCCTTGGACGACGATCTGCGCTGGTGTTGTTCCAGCCACTCGACACCCGCCCTCAACTCCCCGCGCTGGAAGGAATAGAGGTTTTCGCGCCCCTGCTTTTCTTCCTTCACCAGCCCGGCTTCCTTCAGCACCCGGAGGTGCCGGGAGATGGCGGGGCGGCTGATGTCGAAGGCGCCGGCGAGCTCGTGCACGGGCCGCGGCTTTTCGTGCAGCAGTTCGAGCACCCGCAGGCGGGTGGGATCGGCGAGCGCGGAGAAGAGGTCGGCGAGACTCATTTCGTCTTCCGAAACAACGGGGTGCGCGGACAATTGTAACAACTGCGTTACGTGTCAAGCCGACGGGGTACGGAATGGGTTGACTGTGACGGTCGTATGACGGGATTGTCACAGCTTATTTGCGCTGGAGCGCTTCACCGTTTCAATGAAACGCCGAAACGCTCCACGCCATCATTCTTTGTCGCGCTTTCGAACCGGAAAAGTCTGCAACTTTTCCTGAAAGCGCTCCAGGAGACCCGACGAGCCGTGACCACCGATACGATCATCCCCAGAACCTGGTGGACCAGGGGCCGCCCCTTCACCCTCGCCGAACTGATCGCTGACGGCGTCGTGCATGGCATCGGCATCGTTGTGGCGGTGGCGCTTGGCGCGGTGCTGCTGGCCTTCGCCGGCTACGAGACGGCGCCGCACGAGCTGCCGGCGCTGGTGCTTTATGTCGGCAGCCTGCTGCTGGTGCTCAGCGTTTCGCTCGCCTTCAACCTCTGCCCGATCGCCTCGCCGGCCAAGCGCACCCTGGCGCGGCTCGACCAGGCGGCGATCTTCCTGTTCATTGCCGGCACCTACACGCCGTTCCTGGTGCTGCTGGGCGCGACGCCGTCGAGCATCCTGATCGGGCTGTTGATCTGGGGCGCGGCGCTCACTGGCATGGCGCTGAAACTGTTCGTGCCGCACCGGTTCGGACGCGGCGCGATCGTGCTCTATCTCGGCATCGGCTGGAGCGGCGTGTTCGTGTTCCAGGCGCTCGCCTCGCATCTGCCCGCCACCGCCCTATGGCTGCTGGTCGCCGGCGGGCTCTGCTACAGCGTCGGGCTGATCTTCCACCTGTGGGAGCGGCTGACCTTCCACAACGCGGTGTGGCACGGCTTCGTCGTGGCCGGCGCCAGCCTGCACCTCATCGCGGTGCTCGACTGCATGGTGCTCAGCCGGCTGTAGCGCCGTTCTTGATCCGGTCGTGCACCACGCGGTCGCCGGCCGCAAGACCCAGTTCCTTCGAGCGGCCGCCGGGGATTTCCAGCACGAACATCACCGGGCCGTCGGACGGGATCGAGGTCAGGTCGCGCGGGCGGGCGTTGGTGTGGATGTTGGCGACGAGCCCCTCAGGGGTGATGAAGATCATGTCGAGCGGGATCAGCGTGTTGCTCATCCAGAAGCTGACCTCGCGGGTCTCCTTGAAGTCGAACAGCATGCCCGCGTCGGGCGCTAGCTGTTCGCGGAACATCAGCCCCTTGGCCCGTGTCGCGTCGGTGTCCACCACCTCGACGGTGAAGGCGTGGTCGCCGTTCTTCGACTTGATCACCAGTTGGTTGTCGGCGGCGCAGGCGGTCAGGGTGAGCAGCAGGAAGGCGACAAGCGCGCCGTGGAGGGCTCGATAGAGGTTCATGGAAGTCATGGGGGTTGGTCCGTGGTGGCGGCACCTTAGCGGAGCGACGGAGCTTCGCAAACGGGATTGGGAAAGCCTATTGACCTCAACAGCGCTTGAGGTCGCACAAGCACGGCACCGAACAGAAGGGAAAACCCAGATGAGTGCCGACAGAGCTGCCGATATCGAAGCGATCAACCAGTTCGTCCGAGCCGTCGAGGCGTCGCAGCGCAACCGCAGCCCCGACGACTTCATCGCGCTGTTTTCACCCGATGCGGTGTGGGTGACCGGTGGCGGTATCCGGCTGACCGGGCGCGACGAGATCGATGCCTTCACCCGGCGAGTACTGACCCCGGCGCTGGGCGACGTGCACAGCACCTACAAGGTCGAGCACGTGCTGTTCGTCGATGAGAACGTCGCGGCGGTGAACGTGCGGGCGACGCCAGTGCATGGCGACGGATCGCAGATCAAGGACGAACTCGAAGGCACCAAGCTCTACGTGCTCAAGCGCGATAGCAGCGGGTGGAGGTTCGCCTCCAGCCACAACGGATTCATCCAGCTGCAATAAGCGGCAGGGGTTCGAGACATAGGAGAGGTGCCGCATTGACCCTGTTTCTTACCGACAAGGAATTAGACGACCTGCCGCTCATGCCTGCGGCGCTGCGGGCCGTTGAAGCGGCGCTTGCCGAGCGCGCGCGGGGCAAGCTCGTTGCGCCGCCGAGATCGATCATGGAGTTCCCCGGGTTCGGCGATCTCGTCTTTACGGTTGGGGGCTCGGTGGGCGAACGACCCGTCGTCGGCTTCCGCGTCTACGACACTTTCGATGGACCACAGCATGCACAAATCACCGCCGTCTGGTCCGCGGACAACGCCAGGCTGCTCGGCGTCATTGTCGGCGAGCGGCTGGGCGAGATCAGGACCGGGGCGATCGGTGGCGTGGCCATTCGGCACATGAGCGCCCCGCAGGCCGAGCTGGTCGGCATTATCGGGACCGGGAGGCAGGCCCGCACCCAGTTGCTCGCCGCCGCTGCGGTGCGAAAGCTGCGGAGGGTCCGTGTGTTCAGTCGCCACGAGGAGAGCCGCCGGCAGTTCGCGGTAGAAATGCAGGAACTGATTGGCCTGCCGGTCGAACCTGTGGCGTCGGCACGAGCTGCGGTGGAGGACGCCGATATCGTGATCTGCGCTACCAGCAGCAAGGTGCCTGTGCTCGAGGCCGGGTGGCTCAAGGCGGGCGCGCACGTGAACACTGTCGGCCCCAAGACCGCGTCCGGACACGAACTGAGCGTCGATGTTGCTGAGCGTGCGACCACCATCGCTACCGATTCACTGGCGCAGGTCAGCGCCTACGGCGAGCCATTTTTCCTCGACGGCACGACGAGTGCGGCGCGTATCATCGAACTCGGGGCGATCACGAGCGGCAAGATTGCCGCCCGGCAGCGTCCAGGCGACATAACGCTGTTCTGCTCGGTCGGTCTCGCCGGGACGGAAGTACTGGTCGCCGCCGCCATCTTCGAAATGATCGCAGCCGCCTCGGCCTGATCAGTGCGAGGACGGTGCGTCGCCCCAGCCGTCGGGGCGGATTTCGGCGACCATCAGGCCCTTCGGGCCAGTGCCGTAGCGCACCAGCACGTACTGGCCGGGGCGCAGCTCGGTGATACCGAAGCGGCGCAGGGTTTCCATGTGGACGAAGATGTCCGGCGCGCCGTCACCGGCCGAGAGGAAGCCGAAGCCGCGGATGCGGTTGAACCACTTGACCTCGAGCCGCTCGAGGCGGCTGGTCGGCTCGACGGTGACATGAGTGCGCGGCGCCGGCATCTGGGCCGGGTGCTTGGCGGTCGTATCGTCCATCGAGAGGATGCGGAAGGCCTGCAGCCCACCCGGACGCGCCAGCGCCTCGACGACGATGCGCGAGCCTTCGTAGGCGGTCTGGTAGCCGTCGCGACGCAGGCAGGTGACATGCAGGAGCACATCCGGGCGACCATCGTCAGGGACGATGAAGCCAAAACCCTTGCCGACGTCGAACCATTTGATCGAACCGACAACCTCGATAACGTCGAGGCCGGCATCGCTGCCGTTGTCGGTTGCCGGATGCTGGCCCAATGGACCGGTCTCGTCTGACCGGAATCCGGGTTCGTCACCGTCGGCTGTAGATTTGGCCCCCATGCCTCAAGCCTTTTCGTACTCGCCCCGCCGCTGATCGGGGTACGCCACACATGAGACACTGTGTCCGATTCATGCCGGGAAGTTAATAAGCGTTTACGATTTTATCAGGGGTTTTTCGCAACTGCATTCGAAACCGAAGAATTGCTGCCAACAAGCGTAGCAAGGACGGGCGCTTGCCCCTGTCGCATCGTCGAGCCAATCGAAGAACGTCCGGCCAGCCTGGCGCAGATATGCGCCACCAGCGCGAACGTGTGCGGGCCATGATCTGGGTAGCGGATCATGTTGTCGCCGTTGTGCATGAAGACGTAGCCGCCCTTGCCGTCGTCGGTCGGGTAGCGCCACAGCCAGTCGGCCGGCTTGGGGTCCTCGGCGGAGCCGACATCGGTCAGCCGGATGCCGCCGGGCGGAATCTCGGTCCAGCCTCGCGCGTACTGGCCAACGACGCCGCACCAGGCGTCGAACTGCTCGTCCATCTCGGAGAAAAAGCCGAGCGGATCGTGCTTCACCCGCACATGCAGGTTGGTGAACGGCCGTCCCGGCACCGCGGTGAAGGGGGTGAGGAACGGTAGCCAGGCGATGGCCGGCTCGGAGTTGATGACGAGGTGCCGGCCGGACCGGAGGTAATCGAGCAGCACCTCCTGCCTGGAGCGCAGGAAGAACTGGTCCTGGTTGTTGGGGATGTAGAGGATGTCGGTGTCATCAAGCGCCTCGACCGTCAGCTCGGTCGCCGGCAGGAAGCTGAGCGTGCCGCCCTGGTTTGTGACGCTGTCGGCCAGCCCCTCGGGCTCCCATTCGGTCTCGTGATGGTAACACTGCAGGTAAGTGACACGGAAACCCGGCTGCCGCGCGATGCCGAGTTCGCGGTTGAGCCAGGGATAAAAGCCATCGAGGAAGCGCTTGGTGGCGGGCATGAAACGCTCGCCATTGTGCACATGCGGATCGAGCGTGGTGACGATCAGGCGTCCGCCGCCCGGCAGATCGCGGAAATCGAGGAACAGGCTGCCGCTGTCATCGGTGAGGTTCAGCGCCGAGGTGGCGCGGTCGTGAAGCTCGTAGACACCCGACCAGTGCCAGCCCATATCGCGCAGCGAGATGGTGTCGCAGATTTGATGGCGCGGCTCCGGCTGGTGCAGCTCGATCGTCGCGCCGGGCTTCTGCCACCACAGCCAGTCCTTGACGTAGGTCGGCTGCCACTTGAGCTCGACCACATCGATGATCTCCGCGGTCGCCTTGCCGCCGAAGATGACGAGGAAACCGCCCTGGCGGACGTAGTCGTTCAGCTGCTTAGCATGCGCACTCAAAGCCACGTCGTCCATGCCGTCGGGCGAGACCACTGCGGCGTACTGGGAGAGATCGTAGCTGGCGAGATCGCCGACATAGATCATGTCGTCGAGCAAAGCCGCGAAATCGTGGAAGCTGCGGATCTGCGAGCCGTTGCCCCAGGTCAGGTAGGCGACCTTCTTTTGGGTCACTGCAAGAGTCCGTTGGTCGTATCGAGGAAGCGCGGCACGAAGGTGCGTTCCCCGGTTTCGGTGAAGTGCGCATCGAGCACGGGCAGCCCGTAGAGCTCGGAGAGGCGCGAGGCGGTGAGCATCTCGGACGCCGGGCCGAAGTCGTAGCGGCCGGGACCGCGCAGCAGCAGCACGTCGTCGGCGACGTCGAGGGCATGCTGCGGGGCGTGGGTGGAGAAGACGATGGTCAGCCCGCGCTCGGCCCGCAGCTGGGCCAATAGCTGGATGACGATGGCCTGGTTGCGGTAGTCGAGCGCGGCGCAGGGCTCGTCGAGGATCAGCACGCCACAGTCCGACACCAGCGCCTGGGCGATGATCGCCAGTTGCCGCTGGCCGCCGGACAGCGAGTTGAACTTGCGCTCGCCGAGATCGGCAATGCCGAGCCGCTCGAGCTCCAGTGCCACGGTCTCGAAGTCGGCTTGGCGCGGCGAGCCGAGGAGGCCGATCTGCTTGGCCCGCCCCATCAGCACTACGTCGGCGACGGTGTAGTCGAAGGCGAGATCGAACAGCTGCGGCACATAGCCGATGCGAGCGGCGACGCCGACCGTACCGCGCGACGGCTTCAGAGTGCCGATCAGCGCATTGAGCAGCGTGGTCTTGCCGACGCCATTGGGGCCGAGGATGCCGAGAATCCGGCCGCCGGCGATGCCGAAGTTCAGCCGGTCGACGACAAGATTCGGGCCGCGTCGCAGCGCCAGGTCATGGACCTCAATCATCGCGCCACCCGCCCTTGCTGTGGACCCGCCGGAGGATCACGGCGAATACCGGTACGCCGACCAAAGCGGTGATGATGCCGATGGGGATTTCCGCCACGCTGGCGGTGCGGGCGACATTGTCGACGCCCAGCATGTAGATGCC
>JBKJMF010000466.1:0-3093 GCA_046596525.1 Devosia sp.
TCGCTGAGGCCCAGCTCGCGCCCGACCGCCTCGGCCGTGCCCTTGGCATCGCCCGTCGCCATCACTACCGCGACGCCATCGGCCCGTAGCGCCGCAATCGCTTCCTTCGCCCCAGCCTTGATCGGATCGGACACGGTGACGACACCGATCGCCGCCCCATCATGCGCCACGAGGATCGCGGTCTTGCCCGATGCCGCCTGCTGCTCGAGCAGCGCCGCGAGCTTGTCGTCGACAGCAATCCCCTGCTCCCTGAACAGCTTCACGTTGCCGAGCAACGCTGGCTTGCCGCCGACATTGCCCTTGATTCCGCGCCCGGTGAGCGACTGGAAGCCCTCAGCCTCGTAGACCCGCGCCCCACGCGCCTCGGCGCCTTTGACCACGGCGCTGCCGATCGGGTGCTCCGAGTGCTTCTCCAGCGCCGCGGCGACCGCGAGCACGAAGCCCTCGTCGACGCCCTTCACCGGGATCACCTGGTCGAGCGTCGGTTTGCCTTCGGTCAGCGTGCCGGTCTTGTCGACGATCAGCGTGTCGACCCGGGCAAAGCCCTCGAGCGCCTTGGCGTCCTTGACCAGCACCCCGGCATGCGCGCCGCGCCCGGTCGCCACCATGATCGAGATCGGCGTCGCGAGGCCGAGCGCACACGGACACGCAATGATCAGCACCGAGATCGCCGCAACGATCGCCTCGGCCAGCCCCGGCCCCCAAATCATCCACGCCGCGAACGCCGCGATGGCGATCACCACCACCAGCGGCACGAACCAGTTTGCCACCCGGTCGGCCAGCGCCTGGATCGGCGCACGGCTGCGCTGCGCCTTGCCCACCAGCTCGACGATCTGGCTGAGCCGCGTCTCCGCGCCCACCCGCGTCGCCTGCATGACGAAGCTGCCTTCGCCATTGAGCGTGCCGCCGGTAACCGGCTCGCCCTTCAGCTTCTCCACCGGCACCGGCTCGCCGGTGAGCATCGATTCATCGACGAAGGACTGCCCTTCGATCACCTCGCCATCCACCGGCACGGCTTCGCCCGGCCGCACCCGCAGCCAGTCGCCCGCCTTCACTTCGTCGACCGGCACCTCGATGTCCCGGCCCTGCCACACCCGCCGCGCCGTCTTCGGCGCGAGGTTGAGCAGCGCCCGGATCGCCTTGCCGGTGGCGTCACGCGCCCGCAACTCCAGCACCTGCCCGACGAACACCAGCGCCACGATCACCGCGGCCGCCTCGAAATACACCGGCGGCATGCCGCCCATATGCGTCATGCTCATCGGGAAGATCTGTGGGAACAGCACCGCGATCACCGAGAACAGGTAGGCCGCACCGACCCCGAGCCCGATCAGCGTCCACATGTTGGGCGAGCGGTTGACCAGCGAATTCCAGAAGCGCCGGAAGAACGGCCACGCCGCCCACAGCACCACCGGCGTCGCCAACGCCATCTCCAGCCAGGTGGCCAGCGGCTCGCCGATCCATTCGCGCACCGGGAGGCCGACCATACCGCCCATGGCGATGACGAGGATCGGGATCGACAGCCCGGCGCTCACCCACAGACGGCGGGTAAAATCCACCAGCTCCGGATTGGGGCCGTCATCGAGCGAAGCCACCATCGGCTCCAGCGCCATGCCGCAGATCGGGCAATCGCCCGGCCCATCCTTGACGATCTCCGGATGCATCGGGCAGGTCCACTTGCTGCCCGCCGCGACCGTCGCCGGATCGACCGGCGGACCGCCATGCGAATGGCCGTGGTGGTGGTGATGGTGATCCTCCCCCGCGTGGCGGGGGAGGGGGACCGCGCCTTGCGCGGTGGAGGGGGCGGCCCCACGCACCGGCAACTCAAACGGCTTGGCATTCAGGTATTTCGCCGGATCAGCCTCGAAGCTCTTCTGGCATCCCTCGGAGCAGAAATAGTAGCGCGTGCCCTCATGCTTGAGCATGTGCTTCGCCGTCGCCCGGTCCACCTGCATGCCGCACACCGGATCGGTGGCCGTCAGGTACTTCACCGGCTCGGCCTCGAACTTCGCCTTGCAGCCGCCGCTGCAGAAGCCGATCTCGCGGCCCTCATGCGTGGTGCGGTGCGGCGTCTTCGCCATATCGACGGTCATGCCGCAGACCGGGTCGCGGGTCATCGCGCCCCCTGCTCCGGCGTGCGAATGGTTGTGTTCAGCGTGGCTATCCATAAACGGCTCCTATCGTATTGGGGCCTGTTCTGCACCTTCCCATCATGGTAAGGTCAAGCACATTGTTCAGATAGGTGTTCCCATGCAGATCGGCGAGGCCTCCCGGCAGACCGGCGTATCCGCCAAGATGATCCGGCATTACGAATCCATCGGCCTGATCCCAAATGCGGACCGCCGCGACAGCAATTATCGCGATTACGGCCACCACGACATCCACCGCCTCGGCTTCATCCGCCGGGCCCGCGACCTCGGCTTCTCGATGGACGAGATCCGCGACCTGCTGCGGCTATGGGGCGACACCCAGCGTTCGAGCGCTGACGTGAAGGCGCTGACCGAGGCCCACATCGCCGAACTCGACCAGAAGATCCGCCTGCTCGGCGAAATGCGCCACACCCTCGCCACCCTCGCCGACGCCTGCGACGGCGATCACCGGCCGGACTGCCCGATCATCGAAGGGCTAGCCGGAGGCGAACAGCACGGGCATCGAGCGAACTAGACGCGGCGGGAACGCCGGTGCAGGAAGAATCCCCCCACCCCTGGGCCCCTCCCCTCATAGGGGGAGGGAGACGCTCACATGGATGCTGGTGTTCTGGTCTCCTCCCCCCTTGCGGGGGAGGGACAGGGTGGGGGGTGCGTTTCCCGCACCAGCCCTTCAAACGCTCAAGCACAAGTACTTGATATCGAGATAGTCCTCGATCCCGTACCTGCTCCCCTCGCGCCCGTGCCCGGATTGCTTCACCCCGCCGAACGGCGCCACCTCCGTCGAAATCAGCCCGGTGTTGATCCCCACCATGCCGTAGTCCAGCGCCTCGGCCACCTCGAACACCCGGCTCAGGTCCTTGGCGTAGAAATACGATGCCAACCCGAACTCCGTCGCGTTGGCCAGCCGGATCACCTCCTCGACGGTCTCGAACCGGAACAGCGGCGC
>JBKJMF010000472.1:0-14275 GCA_046596525.1 Devosia sp.
GATTTCCTTTTCGACCATCCGCTCGACGACGGAGGGCAGGTTCTCGTCCAGCCATTCCTTCAGCATGGGGCGCAGCATTTCGCGCATCATGTCTTCGATGGTGACGCCGCTGGTGACCGTCGACAACCCCGAGAGGCGGGCGAAGGTGCTTTTCACCGCCGACTGGGTAGTGGGCTCGAGCAGCTGCTCGGCGATATCGGAGGAAAGCGAGGGATCGGGCATCGGGGCGGCCACGGCCACCGAAGCGGCGGGACGCGGCGCCGGGCGCTCGTAGGCGGACACGGCGGCGCGAGGCGGCGGTACGAACACCGGCGCGGGCTCATCGTCGTCCAGATCGAAAGAGATGTCGTCCGGATCGACGAGCGTGGCATCGAGGTCGGGCGCCGGCGAGGCGCCACCGAGCAGCTCGGAGAAGCTGAGGCCGGGCTTGGCTCCGTCTTCGGCGGCGGTGTCGCGCAGGATCTGCTCGGACGAGAGGGCCAGCGGCTCAGGCTCGGGTTCGACCGGGCGCGGTGGCGGGACGAAACTGCGGGCGGGTGCGGGTGTCGGCAGCACCGGCTTTTTCGGCGCCGCCCCGGCGTCGTCGTCGGCGATGATCTGTCGGATCGACGACAGGATCTCGTCCATCGAGGGCTCTTTGGGCGCCGGCTTGTTCATAACTGCCTCACATTACCCGCCAGATACGCGGCCGCACATTGGGCAGACTCGGCCACGAAACCGAATCGGCTGCACTCAATCTAGTGCAAGCGATGGCGCTTTGTGAATCGGCGGCACACCAGCAGTAGCGTCTTCCCCCAGGGAATTCCGGGGGAAGACCCGTGCTACCAGCTTGACCTAGACGGTTAGCGCCGTGCGGTTGCGGAACACGGTCACGGCGAAGATCACCATGCCGAGGATCGTGGCGATGGAGGCGATCTGCGCCAGCCACTCACCCTGCCCGCTGATCGCCATGGCGACGCCCGGCCCGAAGGCGAGCGCGCCGACCAGCGACACACCGAAATGCACCAGCGCAAGGCGCGACTGTGCCGCCACGGGCACCAGCTTGTAGTAGAACCCGAAGATCGACATGGCGACGAAGCCGATCAGGTTGTTGTGGGCGTGTGCACCCGCCAGCGTGTGATCCTGGCTGATCGACATCTGGATGCCCCAGGCCATGCCAACCAACGCGAACAGCGCGGCGAGCGCGATGAACCAGAAAGGTAGCGACTTCATTGTATCCCCCATTGGCGGACCGCCGTGGCGGTTCCCGCGTACAAAAAAGGCCGCGACACGGATGCGTATCGCGGCCTGATTCTGAGGGTATTCCGGCGCTGATGCCGGGTCCATACGAACCCAGCAAACGGCCCGCAGGATGTTATTCGTCGATGGCGCGCAGTTCCGCCCAGACGTCTTCGATGGTGGCGATGTAACCGTCGGCCGAGTGCACCGCGACGCGGAGGCCGATCACTTCGGGCGACAGCTTGCCGGAGGCCGCGAGCAGCGCGAAGGCGGCGACCATCTTGGTCGAACGGGCGGTGATCAGCGATTCCCTGGCGGTGGTGAGTTCGGCCTGGGCGTTGAGCACGTCGAGCGTGGTCTTCTGGCCGACATCGCGCTCCTGGATGGTGCCGTCGACGACGAGCTGGCTGGAGCCGACAGCTGCCGTCGCCGAGTCGATCTGCGAGGTGGAATTCTGCAGGGTGGACCAGGCGGAGATCACCGACTCCTTGATCTCATCACGGGCCGACAGTGCGTCGACCTCGCTCTGGATCTGCTGGATATTGGCCTTGCGCAGGCTCGCACCGAGCGCGCCGCCCGAGTAGATCGGGATCGACAGCGACAGCTTGGCGGAACCGCCGAGGCTGCTGCTCGTAGCATCAGAAGTGCTGCTGTAACTCGTCGTGGCGTCGATGGCGCCGATCAGGCTCAGGGTGGGCCCGAACGAGGCGCTTGCCGCGTCAGAACCGGCCTGTGCTACGCGGATGGCGGCACGAGCCGACAGCAGCGCCGGGTGGCGGTCCTCCGCCGAGGCGATGGCGCTATCGATCGAGGTCGGGAGCGATTTGCCGAAGCTGAAATCCGAGGTGAGGTTCCTGGGCTTGTGGCCGACCCAGCGCTCGTAGCTGGCCTGGCTGGTCTGCAGCGAGGCGATGGCCGAGCGGTAGAGCGCAACGGCCGCGACCTGCCGGGTCTTGGCCTGCGACACGTCGATCTTGGTGCCTTCACCAAGGCGCAGACGATCTTCCGAAGAGCTCACCTGGGCATCGAAGAAGCTCATGTTGTCGGACCGCAGTTGCACCAGCTGCGTGTCGCGGATGACCGAGAAATAGGCCTGTACGACCGACAGCAGGACGTTCTGCTCGGCGTTGCGCAGCGCGTACTTCGAAACCTCGGTGAGCGCGCGCGCCTGCTCGATCTCGGCGTCGGTCTTGTAATTGTCGAACAGGGTCTGGCTGTAGCTCACGCCCGTGGAGAAGCTGGCGCCGGTGTTGATGTCGCCGCCCTGCGGGGCAGTCCAGGAGCCGCCGACGCTGCTCGATAGCCCGATCGACGGCAGCTTGCCGGACTTTGCCAAAACGATGTTCTCGGCCGTCGCCCTGACGTTAAGAAGCGCCGACATGATGTTGGGATTGTTCTGATAAGCGCTCTCGAGCGCCGCCTTCAGACTCTCCGCGTGCACCGTCACCGGTAGCATGCTCAGTACAACGGCAAGGGCGCCCGCCCGCATTGCCCCCAGGTAACGCATAGTTCAAAATCTCCGAAACCCTGCCGACGTTATGCCGGGCACATGGGGCGCACAACCACGCAACTCAAGAGTTGCCAAGTTTTAACCTTTGAAATGTTTGGCCGCGTGCTTAGGCGGCAACACTGCCGAACCGCGGGTCAGTTAGATACGCCCCACTGCGCCTCAGAACACGAAAGTTTCGGGGCGCGGCGCGGTGGCTAAAGGCGGCAGCGTACTGTTGAACTCGCTGCGGCCGGCAACTTCGCCACCCGATTTGACGAAGATATGGGCGACGGCCGGCCCGCCCGCATTGATCAGCGCCACGAGGCGGCCGCCATCGCGAAGCAGGTGGAACAGCGTAGCCGGCTCGGCGTCAAGCGAACCTTCAACGACGATGACGTCGAAATGGTCGCGCGGCAGGCCGTCGCCATCGAAGCTACTGGTGCTGACCTCGGCATTGGCGACACCGGCGGCGGCGAGGTTGGCGCGCGCCTTGCCGGCAAGCTCAGCGTCGGGCTCAAGGCCGGTCACGTGAGCGCCCAGTCGCGCCAGCACGGCGGTAGAGTAGCCGGTGCCGGCACCGACATCGAGCACACGGTCGGTATGGATGATCTCGGCGAGCTGCAGGAGCTTCGCGAACGGCGCGGGAGCGGCGAGGAAGCGGCCGGCGCCGAGCGGATGCACCACATCGGCATAGGCCAGCGCCTCGCGATCGGCCGGCAGGAAGGCCTCGCGCGGCACTTCGCCCATGGCGGTCAGGATGCGATGATCAGTGACGGCGCTGGTGCGCAGCTGGTTGTCGACCATCCTGAGACGGGCAGTAGCGAAGTCGGCCATGTCGGCTCCCTTGGGTTGGAGGCGTCAGGCGAGGTGCATAGCGCCCGCAGATGAATGCTTCAAGGAGGCGCGGGACGAGGCGGGTGGTTGGTTGTGAGTCGAGTGCCATCGCGACAGACACTGCAGCTAGGCCAATGAATTCGCGTCGAGATCGACTTTATCCTGCGCCGCTAACCGTAAGCATTTATGCGCACTTTGCCGTCCACGACTGTATTTTCGGAAGAAATACTGTTGCCGCCGGGCCACTGCCTCCCCAATTCATCATTGTGACAGCAATGTGGATTTCCTTTGGCCAAACTGCGCCTTAACCTCCCGGTAACGCATATTGGGTGGGCGCTCGCATGCTGGCCGCAAAGATATACTTTCGCCATGGTTGGAAAGCCGCGTTAGCGGCGCTCTGGGCACTAGCCCTCGCCGTACCACTGTCGATCGGCGCCGTGACGATTGCGAATGCAGCCAACGAAGGCTGCGTGGTCACCCTCACGACGGCGGACTGTCCCGACGTGCCGACGGACGGCATCGACTACACCAGTGGCGTCAAGACGGTAAACACCTCCGACGGGACAGTGGGTTCAACCACGGTCACCAGCGGCAAGATCGGCATCAATCTGACGGAAAAGGGCGTCAACCACGACAGTCCGTCAATCGTCATCAGCTACGACAACATCATTGAGTATGATATCGACCCTACGGGCGGCGAGACGCTTTGGTTCGTTCTCGCCGACGCCAATGGTGTTCCGATCCTGGCGGATGGAGAGTATATCCGCCGTACGGATGACGACCCCGTCACCTTTGCCATCGATGGCGTGGAGATCGGCAACGCCGAGGCTCTCGCAACGCATCTGCAGGGTATTGCGGCAAATACCGGCGGATCGGTTACCGGCAACCTGACGGTCAATAACCCCGGCACAGGGTCGGCCGCCTCGTTCAGCACGACCAACGCCGATGGCATCCACGTAGAATCGCGCGGCGGCAACGGCGGCAACGGCGGATGCACGACCATCCTGCTCGCCACCTGGTGCGACGACGGCGATAACGGCGGCGGCGCCGGCACAGTCGCGGTCAACAATGACGGCACGATCGTCGTCAACGGCACCGGCTACGGCGTCTCTGCGACCAGTGTCGGCGGTACCGGCGGCAATGGTGGCGGCTCCTTCGGCCTGTTCGCCTCGGACGCCGGCTCGGGCGGCCACGGCGGCGACGGCGCCGACGTAGAAGTGGTGCTCGGTGAGAATTCGAACATCACCACCTGGGGCGCCGGTGGACATGGCGTCTACGCCGTCAGCAACGGCGGCAATGGCGGCGCAGGCGGCGAACCTTCAGGAGCGGTCGCGCTCGGTGATTCCGGCGGCAACGGCGGCGACGCCGGCGAGGTGACTGTCACCAACAACGGCACCATCACAACGCATGGCACCAAGGCGTACGGCATCTTTGCGCAGAGCATGGGCGCCGGCGCGGGATCGGGCAGCAGCTCGGGCGGCATCGTCGCCATCGGCGGCAATGGCGGCGGCGAGTCCAGTGGTAACAAGGTCACCGTCAGCAACACGGGCACGATCGAGACCTGGGGCGTCGACTCCTATGGCGTCCTGGCCCAGTCCATCGGCGGCGGCGGTGGCGATGGCGGCAGCAGCGGCGGCTTGTTCGCGGTTGGCGGTCGGGGCGGTTCGGGCGGCGGTTCCGACCTCGTCAAGGTGTTCAACTCGGGAACGATCACCACGCATTCAAGCGGCTCCGCCGGCATTTTCGCCCAGTCGGTCGGCGGCGGTGGCGGTAACGGCGGCAACGCTTACTCGGGCAGTATTGGCGTTTCCGTCGCCATAGGCGGCAATGGTGGCCTTGGTGGCGCTGGCGGCAAGGTCGTCATCAACGAGTTGGGATCCGGCCAAACGGTCGCGGACTTGACGGCGGGAACCATCACCACCGGCGGCGAGCGTTCGCACGGCATCCAGGCACAATCGATCGGCGGCGGCGGCGGCAACGGTGGCTTCGCCGTAGCGGCCAGCATCGGCCAGGGTTTCAGCCTCAACTTCGCGCTGGGCGGCAATGGCAACAAGGGCGGCTCGGCCGAAACTGTGACGGTCAACGAGAAGGGCCACATCACCACCACGGGCAACCAGGCGAACGGTATCTTTGCGCAATCGGTGGGCGGCGGTGGCGGTAGCGGCGGCGGTGCAGTCGCAGCAGGTATTTCGGCTGGCTACACGTTGAGCCTCGCAATGGGCGGCGCGGGCGACGAAGCCGGACACGGCAACGTGGTCACGGTGAACGCCATGGGCGGCATCGATACCACTGGCAACATGGCACACGGCATTCTCGCGCAATCGCTCGGCGGCGGCGGTGGCAACGGCGGCTTCTCCGTCGCGGCCGGTGCCGGCGGCCCGCTCGCCGCATCGGTCGGGCTTGGAGGCAACGGCGCAGGTGGCGGCAACGGCAGCACGGTGACGGTGAACGTCTCCGGTATCGCCGCCACCGACTATCTAGTTCACACGCGCGGCGACGCCTCGCACGGTATCTTCGCCCAGTCGGTGGGCGGCGGTGGCGGTAGTGGTGGGTTCTCGGCCGCTGGTGCACTGGGTGCGGGCGCGATCAGCGTCAGTCTCGGCGGCGCCGGTTCGGGCGGCGGTACCGGTGGTACGGTCGGCGTGACCAACTCTGACCAAGTGTGGACGGAGGGCGCTGGGTCATACGGTATTCTTGCCCAATCGATCGGTGGTGGCGGTGGTAACGGTGGCTTCAGCCTTGGACTGGCCGGCGGCGTCATGGCTGCAGCTGTGGCCGTGGGCGGCAAGGGCGGCGCCGGGGGTATCGGCGGGACCGTCACCGTCAACAATTTCGGCGATGTGGTTACGGAGGGCGACCTCAGCTATGGCATCCAGGCGCAATCCGTGGGCGGTGGTGGCGGCAACGGCGGTTCGAGCATCGCGGCAACGGTCGCGGTTTCGATCAAGGACGTGCCAGCGGCATCAATCGCGGTCGCTATCGGTGGCGCGGGCGGCACAGCCAGCCTCGGCGGGCATGTGACGCTGAACAACGACGGCAGCGTCACCACAGGCACCAAGACCGTAGACGATGAAGGGACTGCGGGCGACCTGACCGATGACACCATCACGCGCACCGGCAACAGTGCGCATGCGCTGTTCGCGCAGTCGGTGGGTGGCGGCGGCGGTACCGGCGGCTTTGCGGGCGCTGGTGCGCTGTCCCTCGGGGACGGGTTGAGCTTTGCGCTGGCGATCGGCGGCAAGGGCGGCAGCGGCGGCGACGCCGGCGTGGTCGACCTCACCAATACCGGCGCGCAGGTCACCACCTGGGGCGACGGCGCGGACGGCATTCACGCGCAATCGATCGGTGGCGGCGGTGGCGACGGCGGCTTCGGCCTGTCGCTGGCGGCGAGCATCGGCGGCGAAACCAACGTGAGCGTTGCGGTCGCCGTCGGTGGCAAGGGTGGCGCGGGCGGTACTGGCAACATCGTGAACGTCGACAACCAGGGCGACATCACGACGGACGGCGCCAAGTCCAACGGCATTTTCGCGCAATCCATCGGCGGTGGTGGCGGTAGCGGCGGCTTTGCCGCGAGCGGCACGGTGACCGTGTCGGAGACTGCCGGGCAGATCGGTGTTTCGGTCGGCGGCGCGGGCGGCACCGGCAACTATGCGGCCAAGGTGACGGTGGACAATAGCGGCGCCATCATCACCCGGGGCAAGGAGTCCCTCGGCATCTTCGCGCAATCCATCGGTGGTGGCGGCGGCAATGGCGGCCTGTCGGTGGTCGGCCAGTTCGTGGTGGGCACCGAGAACTCGGCGCAGCTCGGCGTATCGATCGGCGGCGGCGGCGGAGCCGGTAGTTATGGCGGAGAGGTCGAGGTGAACAACCTGCTCGCGGGCGATATCACGACCTATGGCTTCGACTCGCACGGTATCCTGGCGCAGTCGGTAGGCGGCGGTGGCGGCAAGGGCGGCCTCGCCGTCTATGGCGGGCTGAGCCTTGGTGGCAAAGAGAAGGCCCTCAATGTTGGTGTGTCGGTCGGCGGCAATGGCGGTGACGGCGGCTACGGCAATACGGTTGACGTCGTCAACGATGGCGACATCCGGGTGTATGGCGACAGCTCCATCGGTATCCTCGCCCAGTCGATCGGCGGCGGTGGTGGTGACGGCGGTGGTTCGTTCGCGGCCATGATGGGCATCACCAACATCACCGAGGACAAGGCAGCGACCTATAACGCGGTGGTCTCAGTCGGCGGCGTCGGCGGCAGCGGCAACTATGGCGGCGCGGTCAACGTCACCAACTCCGGCACCATCGTCACGGGTAGCCTCGATGTTGCGACCAACGTGGTCACCGGCAATGGCGGCTATGGCGTCTTCGCCCAGTCGGTGGGCGGCGGTGGCGGCGTCGGCGGGCGTGCGAACGCGGTGAATATCGTCGCGGGCGCCAAGTGTACGCTGCCCGTCGTCTGCACCGGCCCGAAGAGCGCGGCCAACAACTTTGCCCTGACGGCGACTGTCGGCGGCAACGGCGGCTCCGCCGGTCATGGCGGCATCGTGACCGTGGAGAACACGGGCGAGATCCTGACCGTGGGGTCGGTGGCCGACGGCATCTTCGCACAGTCCATCGGCGGCGGCGGCGGCACGGGTGGCAACGGCATCCTGGGGACCGGCGAAGTTTCGCCGGTGCCGATCGAGCTGATCTTCATCCCGGTCGGCCAGACTGCCATCTACAAGGACATCAGCCTTGCAATCGGCGGCAATGGCGGCGCCAGCGGTAATGGCGCCCTGGTCGATGTGGACAACTCCGCGAACATCACGACGCTGGGCGAGAACTCCAACGGCATCTTCGCGCAGTCGGTAGGCGGCGGCGGTGGCGTCGGCGGTAAGGCCGTCATCGGCGCCACGGGCAAGGTCGGCGTCGGCGGCAAGGGTCATGCGGCCGGCAATGGCGGCGAGGTTCGCGTCTCGAACCTCGGTGACGCGATCATCGAAACCTTCGGCACCTCCTCGAACGGCATCTTCGCGCAGTCGGTCGGTGGCGGTGGCGGCGTCGGCGGCAATGTCGACCGGGCGCTTGCCTCGGGTCTGGATGTCCCGCTCGTCGGTCACCTGGATATCAACCTGGGCATCGGGCTCGGATTTGGCCTCGAGGCGGGTGACGGTGGCGATGGCGGCCTCGTGACTATCGATGGGACAGGTACGATCCTCACCCATGGCGATAGCTCTGCCGGCATCTTTGCCCAGTCGGTGGGCGGCGGCGGCGGCGTGCAAGGCGGCCTCGGCAACGAGTTGCCGATCGCGAGCCTCCTCTCCTGGCACATCGGCAGTAACGGTGACGCGGGCAATGCGGGTGCTGTGACTGTCGACATGGACGGAACCATCAGGACCGCCGGCAACCACGCAACCGGCATATTCGCCCAGAGCGCGGCCGGCGATGGTACCAGCGGCACGGTAACGGTGACGCTCGATGGCAGCATCGAGACGGCCTCGATCCTGGCCGTTGGCGACGGCACCGTGGGGGCGCAGACTCGTGGCCTCGGCTCGGTCGGCATCCTGGCGCAGAGCGTGGGCGGGACGGCGAGCGGAAATGTCGTGATCGACATTCAAAGCACGACCGGCAAGGTCAGCGGCGGTCGCTCAGCGGTGGTTATCGACGACGGCACCGACTACCTGGAGTATACCGGCGTCGGCGTGTGGATCCTCGACGGCAACAACAACACTGTCACCAACAGGGGTACCATCACGACCCTTGGTGGAGTGGATTCCGGCATGGCGCTCTATGCCACCGGCAGCGACGCGACACACCTGGGCGGCAACGAGGCGATTTCGAACTTCGGTACCGTCACCGGTTCGATCGACCTGGGCGTCGGCACCAACAGCTTCGTCAACGAGACGACCGGCACGTTCAACTCCGGCGCGTTCGCCAAGTACGGCGACGGGAACCTCCTGACCAACAACGGCTGGATGTCGACCGGCGGCAAGAACAAGGTGATGACCACCGCCGTAAACGGCGACATGATCCAAAGCGCGACCGGCACCTACGGTGTCGACCTCGATCTTGATCGTACGGGTCTGGCCGGCGAAGCCGACCTGATCGATATCGACGGTACGCTGACGGTGGACGGCGCTGTCGACCTGACGCTGCTCAACATGGGCAACGCCCTACCGGGCGAGCATGAGGTGGTCATTTCCAAGTCGGAAACGGAGCTTGTCGATACCGGCATCGTGCTGACCACCGCCCCCTCGCTGGTCGTCACCTACGGGATGTTCACTCAAGCGAACCTCCTCCCGGGGATCGATACGGAACTGGTGCTCAGCTACGCCATAGACTTCGACATCGATGGACTGAACCCGAACCAGAGCGCCATCGGCCAGTACGTTAACGCATTCCAGCTGGCCGGCGGCTCCGATGGGCTCGAGCCGCTTGTGGCCTCGCTGATCCAGATCCCGGATCTCGAAACCTACCAGGCACTGCTCGATCAGCTGAGCCCGGAGCCGTACCTGATCAACCAGACGCTGGCGATGCTGGCCGGGCTGCAGTTCGAGAACTCGCTGATGAGCTGCAAGGTGAAGGAAGGGTTCGACGCCGAGGGCCAGTGCGCCTGGGCCGCGATCAGCCATCGCAAGACCGAACGGGCCGAGGACAGCACCAACCTGGGCTTCCAGCAGACCAGCTTCGGACTCAGCGCCGGCGCACAGGCCCAGATCGACGACCACTTCGTCGCCGGCATCGGCGGCTCGTGGGAAGACCTGGCAACCGATAGCAACGGCAACACCTCGAGCTCGGGCAACCGGTTCCAGGGTGGCGCGGTGTTCAAGGGCGTCTGGGGCGGCACCGTGCTGGCCGGCGCGATCACCGGCGGCTGGTCGTCGCAAAACGTGTCGCGCTTCGTCGACCTGCCGCTCGGCCCGAGCTATGTCCTCGAAGGCACGCAGGATATTGGCTTCGCCTCCGCCCATGTCCGCCTGTCGCATAGCATCGAGCAGGATAACTGGTATGTCCGGCCGATGGTGGACGTGGGCGTGACACAGGTGAGCGTCGCCGACTTCGCCGAGACCGGCGGGCCGGTGGCACTGCAGATCGAGGGGCATGACGAGACCTATGTCACCGTCGCGCCCTCGATCGAGTTCGGCGGTGAGATGGACCTGGGCAACGACTCGGTGCTGCGCTCCTTCATCAGGATCGGGGCTCTCGACGTGGTGCTCGGCACCAGCCCCGAGATTTCGGCCGGGTTCGCCGATGCCCCGGATGGAGTTGCCCCGTTCACCATCGTGGGCGACCTCGACGAGGCGCTGTTCGACGTGACGATGGGCTTCGATGTGATCAACGGCAACGGCGCCGTGGTTCGCCTATCGGGTGACGCCAAGGTTGGCGAAACCATCAAGAGCTATGGCGGCAGCCTGAAGATCTCGGCGCCGTTCTGACGGGAGACAACAAGGGCGTCGGCGGAAGCTGGCGCCCTTCCTCGTCCCGATGCGGGGTTCGGCTCCGCCAGCACGGGAGCGTTGCGACTTTGCCGGCACCGACCTGGTATCGGGCGCAGTTCGATCGCATCGCATGATCCATCGGCATGACGCCGCTGCGACAGGCCTCGCATCGAGGCGGCCGGCAGTGGTTCCGCGAACGGGCGAACACGGGCCTTGCCAACGCGCTTACGGCGGCGCCCGAGTTGGGCCAAACCCATTGCAGCTGTGGCGTTCCTGGATTGACTGGCCGATGCCACCGAGCGCCCGACGGATCACAGCCCCCAAAAGAAGGAACGCCGGTATTGCCGGCGCCCCCGTCCCTGCTCAAGTGTTGAGCTTACTGGATTTTTTCGTACGCGGCGGTGAAGCCGTTGAGAGAGACCGGGACGACGATGTCGCGCTGGGCCGAGTCCTGGAAAGTGATCGACAGCGTCGTCCCCTGCTTCAGGGCGCCGAGCAATTCGGGCGACACGACCTTGCCGGCGTAGCAGCCGCCACCATCGCAGGTTTGCAACGGCAGCGTCTCGACGGGCGTGTCATCGATAGCGAGCTTCAGGCCGGCGGGCAGGTTGAGCCCAAACGGCGTCTGGATCATCATCACCGGCGTCGGACTATCGGGCGGCAAGCGGATGGTGACCGCCGCCAGCAACTGGCCATTGTTGGATAGGACCACGCGCTGCTCGATGACGCAGTCCGGCGTCGTGGTACGTCCGTCGCTGGCGCAACGGGCGCCCCATGGAGCCGGCGGCGGCGTGGCCGGATCGGCGGCGGCCTCCTGGCCTGTGACACCCCCTGCCCCGCCCATTGACAACAAAAGTACGCCCGGGAGCGCGCAATTTCTGATGAACCGCAGTGCTGTTCGCATGATCCCGACCGTATTACTGAGCCCGGTCAAAGTAGTAGCGCATCAGCCGCAGCCGGTCCACTGCGGTCCGGTAGTCGATCGCAGTTCTTGTCGACCTCATCGCGCGTTCTCAAGGTCGCCGCTCGAGCGGGCTTGCGACGCCATGGCGACGACGCCACCGCAGGCAGGCAGGCAAGAAAAGGGGAGATTGGAGGCCACATCCGGAATCGAACCGGAATACACGGATTTGCAATCCGCTGCGTAACCACTCCGCCATGTGGCCCCAATGTCGCCGGTTCATATGGCAGAGCCAGGCTTTAGGCAAGATGAACGCGAAAGGGCGGCCGCAGTTTTCTGAAGAGAACCCGCTTAGCCATTGATGGCACTCTGAAATGCACCGCGGCTTTGATCTCGGCCGGGTGGGGAACTGCCGCCCCGACTTGGCGTTGATCCGCTTGAGGGCGGCGATCGGTTGATGATCCCTCTCAACCTTGGACTCGCCGGTTGCCGCTCTCGACGAAGGGGGCGGCGGACTCGCCTTCACCGCTTCACCGGGCGACGCCATGACCGGATCCCGCGTACGGGAGGACCCGGGTGATTTGCCGGATGGCGATCAGAAGTGGAAGTTTGCGCCGACGCGAACCGCGGACCCATCGAGGTCGAACGAGCCGCCGTAGCCCTCGACGTCGACCGTGCCAAAGTTGGTGTAGAGGTACTCAGCCTTCAGCGAGACGGTCTCGGCAACCATGTACTCGGCGCCGATTCCGGCGACCCAGCCGCTAATGGTCCGCGCTTCGTCATAGGTGTCGAGATTGGCGACGGCGAGACCGACCGTGCCGTAGAGCAGCAGGTCGCCGACGGCAAAGCCGAGACGGCCACGGATGCCATCGTCTTCGTCGAAGTGGTCGGTGTCGCTGCCTTCAATGATGCCCGCAGCCGAGAGATCGGCCTCGACACCGTAGGCCAGGGAGTCGATCTGGATCGTTGTAGCCGGCCTGTATGCCACCCAGCCATCCGCCGAGGGCAGAAACGTCGGAGTCGCTGCCATTATGGGCGGCGTCGAACGCGCCGTAGCCCGCGTGGGCGCCGACGTAGAAGCCCGTCCAATCATGGCTTGCAGTGACGATCGCCTCTTCCGGCGACGGCACATAGAGATCGGCAGCGCGTGCGGCGCCGGTGAGCAGCCGGCAAACGCCAAAGCGGCAAAGATACGCGTAGTCATATAGACTCCAGTAGACTGAAGCCACCGACGCCGCTCCCCTTCGTAGGGGGAAGATTGTCAAGTGGGTGGGAGCGAACGGACGGCGAGATATGGCGCAAAATCAACACTCTATCGCGGGACTGATCCTCGCGGGCGGCCGGGGCGAGCGGCTGGGCGGGGTGATCAAGTCGGGGCTGGTGATTGGCGGCACGCGGCTGCTGGACCGGGTTGCTGACAGGCTTGCGGAGTGCATGCCGCTGCTGGTGGCACACGGGCGGATCGAACCGGAGCTGCTGGAACTCCGGACGGGGATGCTTGCCGTTCCCGACCTCGATGCCGACTATGCCGGCCCGCTGGCCGGCATGGCCGGAGCCATTGCTTATCTCAATGGCCTCGCGACGCCGCCGGAGTTGCTGATCAGCGTAGCGGTGGATACGCCATTCCTGCCGGCGGACTTCGTCGCTCGGCTGGTGGACGGTCTGGGCGAGGCGTCGGCGGCGGTCGCCTCCTATGCCGGGCAGCCCTACCCCACCAACTCGATCTGGCGCGTGGCGCGATTCCGCGACCTGCCGGAGCGGGTTGTGGTGGGAAGTGCGCCGCGCAGCCTCAAATCGCTGTGCGCCGGGGCCGGTGGCATGGACGTCGCGTGGCCGGTCACGGCTGATGGCGATCCCTTCGCCAGCGTCAACACCCCCGAGGATATGGCGGAACTGGAGCATCGCGCCACGGTTTCCGGGGCGCTTCGGGCCTGAGTTTTCCGGATCAGAAATTCGGGCTTGGCAAAGGAAATCAAAACCGCTAAACGGGCGCAGCCTTCTCCGGAAGGCCCGTGTTCCGCGATAGCTCAGTTGGTAGAGCATTCGACTGTTAATCGAATGGTCCTTGGTTCGAGTCCAAGTCGCGGAGCCACTTCTTTCCTTTTACATGGTTGCCCACTACGCGGACCCGCACCGGCAGCGGCACGCCGATGACCCGCGACCTTGCCCGCCGCCGGCGGGCGCGTTCGTGGCCGTTTCGGGTTGCATTGCTCAAGTCGTGCCGGATGGCAGGAAGGAGTAGTCCTGAACGAAGGTCCGAGCCGGCCAGAACTTGCCCAGGTCTGAGTGCCTGAACAGCTATTCTCGCGACGTGTGACCTCTCAGCATTAGTAAGCGCGATGCGGAGCGACGCGCTATAGCGGGAAAGTCACACGTCGCGAGAATAGCTGTTCAGGCACTCAGACCTGGGCAAGTTCTGGCCGG
>JBKJMF010000208.1:0-2591 GCA_046596525.1 Devosia sp.
TCGGCATCCAGCTGGTCGATTTCAAGATCGAGTGCGGACGGCTCTATGACGGCGACCTGATGCGGATCGTGCTTGCCGACGAGATTTCCCCCGACAGCTGCCGGCTCTGGGACATCAAGACGCGCAACAAGCTCGACAAGGACCGCTTCCGCCAGAACCTGGGCGGGCTGGTCGACGCCTACCGCGAAGTCGCCCAGCGTCTCGGCATTCTTGTGGAAACCGAGAACGCGTTGACCACCGGCCCGCGACTCGTGCAATGACCCGCTGAGCGTGCTCAGGAAAAGCGGTGACGCTTTTCTGGTTCGAGCGCGCGACCACTAACACGACGGGGCCTTAAGGCCCCGCCTCTTTCGGGAATTTCGATGAAAGCCCGCGTTACGATCACGCTCAAATCCGGTGTCCTCGACCCCCAGGGTCAGGCCATCCAGGGCTCGCTCAAGAGCCTCGGCTTTGCCGGTGTCGGCATCGTGCGGCAGGGAAAAGTGTTCGACCTCGAGCTGGGTGAATCCGATTTGTCACAGGCCGAGGCTAATGTCAGGTCGATGTGCGACAAGCTCTTGGCGAACACCGTCATTGAAAACTACACGATAGAAATCACGCCTTAAGATTCACCGCCTATGGTGCAGGCCGCTCGCGTAACCCTGAGCCAGTACCAGTAAAGACCATTCCGATGCTCAAGACATTTTCCCTGTCGGTCGCCTTCTTCCTCGCGCTCGGGCTGTTGTTCGCGGCGTACGCGTCGGTTCCGGTCTGAGGCTCTTCTCCCTCGCCAGCTGATCCCACGTGGCATTACCGCCACATGAGCCCGGTTGCCGCTTTGCCCGTCACCAAATGGTCGCAGACCTGCATCAGGCATCGGATTTAACCGTGCCGGTTCAGACTCCGTTCAGCCGTTGAGGCGCATTGGAGCCATGCACGGACGGACACTATTCCCGTCGAGCGAACCGACCTAAGACCCACTGCAACCCAAGCGCCTGCCGCGCTGCCGACCGATATTGAAGATGATCAAGACCTTTTCCATTTCCGCCCTGTTTTTCATGACCATCGGCGTCCTCCTCGCCACGCACGTAGCTCTGCCGTTTTAAGACGGCGAGTTAGCGCGGGCAGCTCGCCGCGCCCCGGCCCTGGCCGCCAGTTCGATAAATCCTTAGCTGTTAAGCACTTGGCTTAAGCCTAAGTGCAGCGATTCCGCCCTAGAGCAATCCAAAGCGCTAAAAAGCGCGGGACGCGCCTAGGAGCCTCGCAAAATGTCGAATGCCGCCAACCGCCTCGATTGGGTAGACGCCGCCAAGGGTCTCTCCATCATCCTCGTGGTGATGATGCATTCGGCCTACGGCGTCGGCGAAGACCTCAACGGCACCGGCGTTCTCCACTACATCATCGGCTGGGCGACGCCGTTCCGCATGCCCGAGTTCTTCCTGATCTCGGGGCTGTTCCTCGGCGCCGTGATCGCGCGGCCGTGGGTCGCCTATGCCGACCGGCGCATCGTCCATTACCTCTATTTCTACGCCTTGTGGGCCGTGCTGCAGATCGTCTTCAAGGTCGGCCTGGGCACTGGAGATTTCGGCAGCGTCGGCAGCCAGATTCTCCTGGCCATCGTCGAGCCGTATGGCGTGCTGTGGTTCATCTACATGCTGGCGGTCTATTCGCTGGCGACGAAGCTCCTCGTCACCTTCAAGGTCCCGCACTGGATGGCACTCGCCGCCGCTGCAGCCTTGCAGATAGTCCCGGTGACCACCGGCATCGGCATTGTCGATCACTTCGCCGCCTACTTCGTCTATTTCTACGCCGGCTATGCCTTCGCGCCGCTGGTGTTCCGCATCGTCGCCTCGGCGCAATCCAATGCCCTGTGGGCCGCGCTGACGCTGGTCGCCTATGTCGTGCTCGAGGGCTACCTGGTGTTCGCCGGCGGCTCCGAACTGCATCCGCGCGGCATCACCATGGGTTATGCCGCCCTGCCCGTGCTGCACCTGGCGCTCGGCTTCGTCGGTTCGCTCGCCATCTGCATCACCGCCGCGCTGCTGATCAAGCTGCCGTGGATGGGCTGGCTGCGCTGGCTCGGCGAGCACTCGATCGTCGTCTATCTCAGCTTCTCGATCCCAATGGCCGCGTGCCGCACGCTGCTTTTGAAGACCGGCCTGATCACCGATGTCAGCGCGGTCAGCATCATCGTCATGATAACCGCCCTGCTCTCGCCGCTGGTGCTCTACTGGATCATCGCGAAGACCGGTTGGGGCAAGTTCCTGTTCGAGCGCCCGGCCTGGGCGCACATCCCCGGTACGCCCGGCAGCCGCAGCTACGTCAAGCCCGCTGCAGTGCAGCCGGCCGAGTAGCGATCGTCCACCGGCCTCTCCGCCATCTCTCCCCTTGCGGGAGAGAAAGCGATTTCTTGGGCTTAGCCCTTCGCTAAGTCCTAGAAATCGCAAGAGAGGGGATCGTGGCGGGCGCGATGGCTCCGCACCCCCTCTCTTGCGAAATCTAAGGCTTAGCCAAACGGCTAAACCTAAGATTTCGCTTTCTCCCCCGCCAAGGGGGAGATGAGGCCGGCGGGTGGGAGGCGGTGTGCCCCTACCCCTTGCGAACCCACACCG
>JBKJMF010000526.1:0-4165 GCA_046596525.1 Devosia sp.
CGGTCCGTCACGTGGGTGATCTGGCTTGCGTAGCTCGCCCCATCGGCCCGCGGTCGCTTCTCGTCCAGCAACGCGCAAATCGTCCGCACCACCTCGATATTGGTCTTCTGATTGTCGCCGCCGATATTGTAGGTCTCGCCCGGCAGCCCCGCTTCCAGCACCCGGCGCAGGGCCGAGCAATGGTCGCCGACATACAGCCAGTCCCGCACCTGCAGCCCGTCGCCATATACGGGTAAAGACTTACCCTTCAAGGCGTTATGGATGATCAGCGGAATCAGTTTCTCAGGAAACTGCAGCGGCCCGTAATTGTTCGAGCAGTTGGTGACGATCGCCGCCAGCCCATAGGTCTCGCGATAAGCCCGCACCAGATGATCCGACGAAGCCTTCGATGCCGCATAGGGGCTGTTCGGCTTGTACGGGTTGGTTTCCGCGAAGGCCGGCTCGTCGCGCTCGAGGGTGCCGTACACTTCGTCCGTAGAGACATGCAGCAGACGGAAATCGCGCTTCGCCGCCTCGTCGAGCCCCGCGACATACGCCTTCACCGCTTCGAGCAGGTGCAGCGTACCCATCACGTTGGTTTCAAAGAACGGCGCCGGTCCGGAGATCGACCGGTCGACATGGCTCTCGGCGGCGAAGTTGATCACCGCGCGAACGCTGTGGGTGCGCAGCAGGCGCCCGACCAGCGCGCCATCGCCGATCGAGCCGCGCACGAACTGGTGCCGTGCATCGCCGTCGAGCGTTGCGAGGTTGGCGAGGTTGCCCGCATAGGTGAGGGCGTCGAGCGTCACCACCGGCTCGTCATTGGCCGCAAGCCAGTCGAGCACGAAGTTCGAGCCGATGAAGCCAGCTCCGCCGGTCACCAGGATAGTCATGATTTCGTCGTCCCCGTCCGCGGGCGGACCTTAGCCGCATTGTTCATGATCTGCTACCGCGTCACAGCTTGCCGAACAGGCCTGCGGCATAGAGCGACACTTGTCCAAGCGCCGTCTGCCGATAGACGCCGGAACGCCAGAGATTGACCAGCCGGTCGGGCAGGGGGCCCGTACGGGCGTGGCGGAACCGGTCGAAGATATCGGCCGCCGCCGGCGTCAGCAGGTCACGGCAGGCATCGAGCGCCGCCACATTGTCGTCGTTCCACAACGTGAACCGCCCTCCGAAGGCGGCCCGCACCCGGTCCAGCCTCGCGCCCAATCCGCGGTTGGCGCCGACGAGGTTTCGCTCATGCTGCCGGTAGCGCACGTGCGGCGTCTCGTCATAGGTGACGTGTCCGCCGGCTCCGGTGACGATCAGGTAGGAGAACCAGTCATGGCTGACGAACCCGGTTCGCGTCGCCGCCTCGCGCACCAGTTGATGCGCAGCGCGGTTGAGCACCATGGTGTTGCCTCCACCAATGCTCTGCACCAGCGCATTGGCGAAATCCGGCGGCCTGCGGAACAGCGGCGAGCGCGATAGCTCCTCCCCGTCCACGTCGGTGTTGATGGTGCGGGCGCAATACAGCGCCGGCCGGCTACCGTGTACCGCCAGCGCTCCGGCCGCGGCCTGGGTCTTTTCGGCCAGCCACACATCGTCCTGGTCGCAGAATGCCACGTAGTCAGCATCGATCTTGGGATTGACCAGCAGCGAGCGGAAATTCGCGGCAAAGCCGCGGCCCGGGCCGGCGAGCCGCGTGAAGCTGCCTTTGCTCCAATAGGCTGCCCAGCGCTCCAGCGCGTTGGGCGTACCGTCGACCGAGCCATCGTCCGACGCCCAGACGTCGATTTCCGCCCATATCTGCTGGTCGATCGAACGAAGCTGCTCGTCGATGAACTTCGCGCCATCGAAGGTCGCCATCAGCACTGCCAGCCGCCCCCCGGCCGCCGTCATTGCCTTTGGTCCCGTGTAGGCGCCGATCGGCCCTGGTTTGCAACCAGTCGCCGCGCGCCGAGACCCAATTGTCTCCGCCGCATAACTATATAACCCTGAACATCCCGGCCGCTGAAGCTCGGGGGTTGTCGACGGTCCACACTGACGACTGCGCCGTGCAACATAGCCAGCGCGAGCGAATGATCAAGCAGCAATGCTTGGCAGCACTTTTGGCGTACGTGCACAAAGCTTTATCTCCCGCCCGCTATCGAATCGGCATTGTGGATAACTCAGGCCTGACACCGCAGTTGCATGCCCTGGCTTCGTTTTGAGCTTGCTCTGCGCCGAAGCGCACTTGGTCGCGCCCAGGGTCAGCGGCGACCCAGTACCGCCCTCAGGTGCCCCTCGATCATTTCCACGCCCTTCCAGCCGAGTTCCGCGGAGGCATCGCGGGCCGAGCGCGTATACCATTTCGCATCGTCGATCCGGGCCAGTTCCACCGCCTCGGGACAGAGCGCCAGCATCAGCGAGGTCTCGCCAATCCCGGCATGGTCGAAAGGGTACTTCGCGATTATTTCCGTGGTCAGCAGCGGATGCCCCTTGATCCAGTTGAACGGGTCGTTGCCGGCCGCCTGCTGATCGTAGTAGTCGCGCATGGACGCGTCGCCCCACCAGCCTTCGCCCCGATGCTCTTCGAGCCACGCGAAGATCACTTGGCGCGCCGCGAACTTGAAGCTCAGGTCGGTCGGCATGCCGACAGCGAAATTCTCCGTCTGGTGGTGGATGAAGAAGTGGATGTTGCGAAAGCCCACCCGCAACAGGCTGCGGAACAGGTCCGCGGCAAACGGCGCCAGGGCCTGCTGGCCGACCTGGATCGAGCCGTTGCCCTCGGGCGCTTCGACCGCATAGCTCGCCGCGCCGTAGTAGAACGGCGGCAGGATCACCAGGTCCATCTCGGTTTCCAGGCGCTCCAGCACCTTGATCACCACCAGCGTATCCATCCCCACGGCCATGTGCTCGCCGTGGTACTCGAGCACGCCCAGTGGCAGCACCACCGGCCAGTTCTCCTCAATGGCCCGCTTGATCTGGTGCGGCAGCATCATCTCGTAACGCATTTTCCCACCTCGCTTGCGCGCTCCCGTCTTTCTATGGACATTAGCTGGCAAGGGCAGGGGAGGAAATCATGCTCAAGGGGATCGATCCCGTTCTGAATGCCGACGTGTTGCATGCGCTCAAGTCCATGGGGCACGGTGACGACCTGATCATCGCCGACATGAACTTTCCCTCGGACTCGATCGCCCGGCAGACCGTCTACGGCAAGCTGCTCAAGCTCGAGAACGTCACCGCCGGCCGCGCCGCCGAGGCAATCCTGTCGCTGATGCCGCTCGATAGCTTCGTGCCGCACCCGGCATTGCGCATGGAGATCGTCGGAAACCCCGGCGAAGTGCCGCCGGTGCAGCAGGAAGTGCAGGCCGCCATCGACAAGGCAGAAGGCAAGCCGTCGCCGATGGGCTCGATCGAGCGCTTCGCCTTCTACGAGGCGGCCAAGCAGGCCTACGTCGTCATCCAGACCGGCGAGCGCCGGTTCTATGGCTGTTTTGTCTTCAAAAAGGGCGTGCTGCCGCCCGAGGCATAAGCCGAAGTCCGTATTCACTGGTGAGAGCGAATGCCGCTCACCAATGAATGCAAGTCCTCTTTGTGCAGCCCGGCGTGTCGGGGCTCGCCGCCAACATGTTGACTTCTAACATGTTAGCTCCGTACCATTCGTCAGCATCCCGCACTAAAGGGAGCGCTCCCTGGGGAGGGACGTCGGCAGGAGTTGAGGGACTTGGGACGGCGCTTCGGCGCGTCCCGACCTGCACGTTCAGTTTCCCATCGGGCGCCGGCGCGGAGGCTTAACGCCGCTTGAGCGGCGATTTGAGGGAGAACGGACGTGAAACTCGAACTCTACAACGCGGTTGCGGCCATGCAGGCGAACCGCCGCAACTTCATGAAGGGCGCTGCCGCGCTTGCTGCCGGCACGGCTCTTAGCAGCTCTTTCGCTGGGCGTGCCTTCGCCCAGGACAGCGTGCGCGCCCAGATCCTGCAGATCCCCGGTGTCGGCAAGGGTTCGCCCACCGACGCCGATTGGCAGAAGGTCGGCGAACTCTGCCTCGCCGCCACCAAGGCCAACGTCACCGAGGGTGAATTCGCCGGCGTCGAACTCACCTTCATGGGCCTCAACAACCAGAACCTGCACAACTTCCTGTTCCGCGGGTTCCTGAAGTCGTGGGAAGCCTATACCGGCGCCAAGATCAACTGGATCGACCTTGCCCAGGCCGAC
>JBKJMF010000069.1:0-3557 GCA_046596525.1 Devosia sp.
ATGCGGATCGCATCGTTGAGGTCGCGTGCCTCGATCAGGATGAAGCCGCCCAGTTGCTCCTTGGTCTCGAGGAACGGCCCATCGGTGGCCGAGATCTTGCCATCGCGCACTCGCACCAGCACCGCGGTCTCGGGTGGCTGCAGGGCCTGCGCCCGCACCAGATTGCCGCTCCGAGCGAGATTCTGGTCGTAGCCGGTCGAGTCGATATCGAGCTGGGCCTTCTCGGCGGCGTCGAGGTTGGCGAAGACTTCCTTGTCGTCGAAATGGACGAGGCAGATGTACAGCATGTTCGGGTCCTCCGAAGGTGTTGCCAGCTAATCGAACGCCAACGCCACGTTTCGACACAGGGGCCCGAAACTGAGCCAGATTTTCTCGTCCCTGTCGAACCCGTCGCTCCAGCCCGGCATTTTAGCAATTTCGTAACGCGGGCTTTCACCAAACCGCTTCACCACACGCTAAGCGCTTCCCCCGATGGCACAGCGCAACAGTGCCGATCTTTGGCATCATGGGTCTAATGCAGGAGCCTGGGGGCTTTCCGAGCCATGTTTGCCGGCCTTAGCCATCTGAGAGAGCAGACGGAGTTGCCGGTGCGCGTTCGCTCGCGCATGTTGTCGCTTGCGACCGTGCTGCTGGTGGTGACGCTGGTGGTGACGGCGATCGTCGGCTTCATCAATGTCAGCACGCAGCAGCGTGCCATCGCCGACATGCGCGCGCATGGCCAGCAGCTGCGCTCGACCTATCAGTCTCTGATCGAGGCCGATGCGGACGCGATCCATTTCCTCACCGGCGAGACTGCTGCACTGGGCACGCATCTGTCGCACGCCGGGCGGCTGACCGGGGCCGAGGCCGACATCTTCACCGATGTCCCGCCGATCGATGCCGACAGGCCGATTGCGGATGTTGTGAAACAGTTGGTCGCTGGCTGGACCGAGGCCATCGGGCTTGCCACGGCAGGCGACCGGCAGGCCGGGCTGGCGCTGATCACCAGCCGGCATACCGGCGAGACCCTGGACGCAATTGGCACTCAGGTCGGCCGCGTGCTCAGCGCCCTCGACACCCAGCTCGCCGCGTACGAAGAGCGCATCCAGATTGGTACGCTATGGGTACTGCTGATGCAGCTCGGCGCAGGCGTTCTGGCGATTCTCGGGCTGATCTATGCCTTCCGCTCCAGCGTCAGCGAGGCTGACGGCCGCGCCGCAGCAGTGGCCTCGGCGGACCGCTCGCGCGAGCAGGTGGCGCGACTGTTCGAGATGGCCGACGTGCTGCAAAGCGCGGCGGACCATGCCGACGCCAATGCCGTGCTGAAGGCGACGGCGATCGAAATGATCCCCGGCTTTTCCGGCGCGCTCTACGTGTTCAACAACTCGCGCGACCGGCTGGTGCTGTCGACCACCTGGGCGCGGGCCGAACACGACGCGCTGCCCGAGACGATCAATCCGGGCGCCTGCTGGGCGTTGAAGCGCGGCAAGCCGCACCTCAACCGCGGTGACACCAGCAAGCTCTGCTGCGCCCATCATGTCGGTTCGGAGACATCACTGGAAATCCCGATGATTGCCCGCGGCGAGATCGTCGGTCTGCTGCAGCTGTTTGCCTCGGGGATCAGCGCCGTGGAGCGGCTGGAGCACGTGACCGATCTCGGCTCGGCGCTGGCCGACGGCATGAGCCTGGCGCTGGCCAACATGGCGCTGCGCGAAAAGCTCAGGAACCAGGCGCTGCGTGACCCGCTGACCGGCCTCTACAATCGCCGCTACATGGAAGACTGCCTGCAGCGCTTCGTGCGGCTGGCCGAGCGCGAGAACCGCGAAATCACGCTGATCATGGTCGACCTCGACCACTTCAAGCGGCTCAACGACGAGCACGGCCACGCCTTTGGCGACCAGGTGCTGCGCGACACGGCCCAGGCGCTGACCGGATCGCTGCGGGAGACCGATATCGTCTGCCGTTTCGGCGGTGAAGAGCTGGTAGTGATCCTGCCCGATTGTCCGCTGGAGCGGGGGGCCGACAAGGCCGAACTGCTGCGCCTCAGGATCGAGGAACTGAGCAACACGCACGGAACCGACATCTCGGCCTCGTTCGGCGTCGCCTCGCTACCGCACACCTCGCAGAGCGTCAGCGACCTGCTGTCGGCGGCCGACCAGGCGCTCTACAAGGCCAAGCAGGCCGGCCGCAACCAGGTGGCCACGGCCCCACTGCGGCCGTTCCGCATGGACCGGATCGTCGACGAAACGGCACAGCTCGAAGAGTTTCCCCGCGCCGCCGCGGAGTAGCCTCAGCCGGTAAGGCCGTAGCGCCCGACAAGCACCGGAATCGACTCGAAATGCATCTCGATCCCGTAGCGGCTCCAGAGCTCGGCTGTTGCGGCGAGATCGAGTTCAGGCTTGGCCAGCAAGACCGCCATCTCCCGAAAATAGTCCTCGAAGCCGCCGGGCGAGATGATCTCGAGCAGCCGGGCAGGTTCGTTGCCGGCATTCCAGAACGCATGCGGAATAGCCCGTCGCTTCAACACCAGGTCGCCTGGTCCGGCTTCCAGTACTTCGTCGCCGAGTTGCAGGCCGATCCTGCCTTCGAGGATGAACGAGTACTCGTCCTCCCGGCTGTGGGTGTGCAATGGCGCCCCGAGCGAGCGTGGCGGCAGCGGATGTTCGACCAGCGAGAAACCGCCGCCGGTCGCGGCACTGTCGAGCATGAAGCGGACGCCCAGCGCCCTTAGCTGCACGCGATCTCCGGCCTCAGGGCCGAGCAGATGATCGAAATAGGTCATTCCAGATCTCCATTTCAATGTACGCCACGCTCATTCAATTCGCACACTTGCGGGCTGGAGTCAATTTTGATAAACATAGCGATCAATGAATAGGCCATACCGACAGAGCAGGCGCGCCGAGGCTGCGGCTGAAACGCGGCGACGCATCGTCGAGGCCACCGTCGAGCTGCATCGTACCGTCGGCCCGCGGCATACCACCGTGACCGAGGTGGCCCGCCGCGCCGGAGTCGAGCGCCTCACCGTCTACAATCACTTCCCGGAAGAAGCCGACATGGTGCGGGCCTGCCAGGGTCACTGGCTCGGTCTGCATCCGCCACCGGACCGGGCCAGATGGGCCGAAACGGCCGACCCGGAGACGCGGCTGCGCGAGGCGCTTTCGGCGCTGTACGGCTGGTTCGAAGAGACCGAAGAGATGACCAGCCGGGTGGTCCGCGACGCGCCGGATCTGCCCTCGTTCGCGTTCATCGTGAAGGGATGGCAGGAGCATAACCAGCGCACCGTGGCGATCCTGTCGGAAGGCCGTGTTCTGACGTCACGACTCGAGGCGGCGCTGCGGACGGTGACTGGCTTTCAGACTTGGCAGACCATGTGCCGGCAGGCGGGGCTCACACGAGAGGCCGCGGTCGGGCTGGCGATCGACTGGGTCAGGGCGACGGAGTAGCTAAGGCAGCAGCGGGGAGGACTTCATCAGCTCGAGCTGCAGCTGCTGCTGCAAGAACCTCTGCTGCTGCAGGTCGCGCTGCAGCTTGGAGAGCGTCGCATCGAGTTCGGTCTGCAGTGCCCGTGCCTGGGTCGA
>JBKJMF010000145.1:0-4789 GCA_046596525.1 Devosia sp.
GGGCTCGGTGGTGAGCATGGTGAAGCTCAGGGCGCCGGCATCGTCCTCGGACCAGAGGCCTGCGATGGCCATGATCGGCGAGCCCTTAAGGCTGAGCCGGTGCTTGGTCTTGGGTGACTTGGTGCCGGTGAATTCGAAAAACCCCGAGAGGATGACGAGACAGCGTTTCGATTTATCGAAACGCCGCCCGTCGGACTTGAAGTTGAACACCGGTGGCGCCTTGGGCCTCGGTGGCGGCCAGCCGAAGCGCATCGAGACGATCTCGACGCCGTTGCCTGCGGCGCGCAGCACCGGCCCCATGTCGCCGATGCGGATGTCATCGGCCTGCGGCATGTCGGCGGCGGAGTCCGCGCTGTCCAGCTCGAGCGCCTTGATGGCGTCGAGGTATTGCTTGTGGGTGACGTGCTGCTCGTAATCGTTGCACATGCCGCGATCGCCCCTTAGCGCCAGCCGAGTGCCGGTGCGACGTGCCTCAGCACGGACTCGATGACGTGAGCGTTGTAGGCGACGCCCAGCTGGTTGGGCACGGTGAGCAGCAGCGTATCGGCAGCCTTGATCGCCTCGTCCTCAGCCAGCTCCTTGATCAGCTGGTCCGGTTCCGCCGCGTAGCTGCGGCCGAACACCGCCTGCTTGCCGGGCTCGATATAGCCGAAGTGATCCTGACTGCGCGCGTCGCCGCCGAAATAGGCGCGGTCCATGTCGTTGACCAGCGCGAAGATGCTGCGGCTGACCGAGACGCGCGGCGTGCGGGTGTGCCCGGCCTCCGCCCACGCAGCGCGGAAGGCTGCGATCTGCTCGGCTTGCTGGATGTGGAAGGGCTTGTCGGATTCGGCCATGACCAGGGTCGAGCTCTGCAGGTTCATGCCCATCTTTCCCGTCCATTGCGCGGTGGGCGTGGTCGCGGCGCCCCACCAGATGCGATCGCGCAAACCCGGCGAATGCGGCTCGAGCCGGAGAAGCCCGGGCGGGTTGGGGAACATCGGACGCGGGTTGGGCTGCGCAAAGCCTTCGCCGCGCAGCAGGTCGAGAAACACCTCGGCATGGCCGCGGGCCATGTCGGCATCGGTCGTCCCCTGGGCCGGCACATAGCCAAAATGCCGGTAGCCATCGATCACCTGCTCGGGCGAGCCGCGGCTGATCCCGAGCTGCAGCCGGCCACCGGCGATCAGGTCGGCCGCACCGGCGTCCTCCGCCATGTAGAGCGGGTTCTCGTATCGCATGTCGATGACCGCGGTGCCGAGCTCGATACGGCTGGTCTTCGCACCTGCGGCCGCGAGCAGCGGAAACGGCGAGGCCAGCTGCCGGGCAAAATGGTGGACACGGAAATAGGCGCCGTCGGCGCCCAATTCCTCCGCCGCCACGGCAAGATCGATCGACTGCAGCAGCGCATCGCCGGCCGACCGGGTCTGCGATTGCGACGAGGGCGTCCAATGCCCGAACGAAAGGAAACCGATCTTCTTCACGGGGAGGGCCTCATAGTTGCCGAGACCCTCTCAATGTCACGGCATTGGTGGCGGATCAACGGCGGGTGCTGTCACGGGGCAGTCATCAGACGCAGCTAGGACGCCGCGATCGAAATGGGGCCTTGCCGTGACACTGAAATTCATCGTGATGAGCGACTTGCATCTGGTGCCGGAGGGCGAGCTGTCGATGACGCTCGATACTGCGGCGCGGCTGGAAGTTGCCGTCGAGACGATCAACGCCCGCTACGCCGATGCGGATTTCTGCATCCTCGCGGGCGACCTCGCTGACCTCGGGCAGGCCGCGGCCTACCGGCGGCTGCAGGCGATCATCGCCAAGCTTACCGTGCCGGTGCACATCACGCTGGGCAACCACGATGACCGGCCGACCTTCCTCGCGGTGTTCGGTTCGGAGTTCGCCGGTGAGACCGGGCACGTCGACAAGGTCATCGACCTCAAGGGCTACCGGGTGATCCTGCTCGATTCGTCCGAGCCCGGGCGGGTGGATGGCGTGCTGGAGCAGGGGCAGATCGAGTGGCTGCGGGCACGGCTGGCCGAAGCGGTGGATAAGCCGGTGATCGTCATCCTCCACCACAACGCCAATGCGCTGCACATCAACTCGGACACCATCCGGATCCTCGAGGACGGCCCGTTCCTCGACGCGCTCGAGACGCATGACGACATCCGCCAGGTGATTGCCGGCCACGTCCACATCACGTCGACCGCCACCTATCGCGGCATCCCGTTCACGACGCTCGCCGGTGGTCACTACTCCGTGAGCTTCAACGTCGATGAGCCGGGAAAACCGTTCCGCCAGCTGACCGGGCCGGGGCAGATGGCCGTGGTGCTGGGAACCGAGGACCGAACCACGGTGCTGTTCGAGGACTTCGTCGATGGCAATGCGGAGATCTTCGTCGACGGCCGCTGAGCGGAGATCGAAGGTCGGACGCGCTAGCATCCGACCCAATCCCGTCAGGTCATTGCTACCTCGTTCAGCCTACGCTCGAGCTTGTCGAATGCCTCGACCCAACCACCCTCGTGGCCGGCCCGGTCGGTATCCTGCGGCAGCGGCTCCTGGCGAAAGGTCATTCGCGTCCCGGAGCCGATTGCTTCGAACCTCACCGTGATGCGGTTCTCCGGCGCGCTGTAGCGCGTACTCTCAGCGTCTGTGCCGTAGAAGTTGACGCTCAAGCGGAGCAGGTTCGGCTCGTCGATCTCGAGATATTTTCCGCCCCACCAGTAGTCCTCGCCGCCGGGTGAGCGGAGGCACACCTCGTAGCGACCGCCGACCTGGAAGTCGCTGGTGATGATTGGGGCGGTGAAACCTTCGGCCCCGATCCATTTGGCCATCGCGGTGGGATCGGCCCAGGCCGCGAACACCGCACGCGGCGGCCTCTTGAACTCTCGGGTGATGGTCAGGGTGTTTCCGTCTATGGGCACTACTTTTCCTCCTCATGGTCGAGATAGCTGGCCAGGCGATCGAAGCTGCCTTCCCAGAATATGCGGTGGCGATCCATCCATTGTCCGGCGATGCGGAGCCCTTCAGGATCGATGTGACAGGGGCGCTGCTGTCCATTGCGGGTGCGGCTGATCAGGCCGGCTGCCTCCAGCACGTTCAGGTGGCGCGAGATCGCCTGCGGCGAGATCGTGCGGCCTGTGGCCAGTTCTTTGGGCGTGGCGGGTCCACGCGTGAGCCGCTCCACGATGGAGCGGCGGGCCGGATCGCCGAGGGCGGTAAGGACATCACTGAGTTGATCGTGCATGGCTCGCTCCTCAACGTTGGTCTTTATAAACGGATGTGTTTATAAACGGCAAGGCGTATTGTCGGCCGATCCACAGCGTGAGGGGGCGACCGTGATCTTGTCTAGCGAGGCATGCTCGGCTGTATGATGGCAGCCTGGCCAGGGGGAGCGCCGCCGTGAGCATGCAGCTGCAGTTTCGGGCCGTAGTGATCGAGTGGCGCGGGCCGGCGCCGTTCTTTTACGCGCGCATTCCTGCGGAGATCGGGGCGGAGATCGGCAAGGTGAAGAAGGCCGCGAGCTATGGCTGGGGGGTGATCCCGGTCGAGGCGGTGATATCAGGCGTGACGTTCGAGACCTCGCTGTTTCCCAAGGACGACACATACCTGTTGCCGCTCAAGGACGCGGTGCGGAAGCGGATCGGGGTGACGGTGGATGACGAGGTCGAGGTGGAGATGACCATCGGCGGCGGAGGGTTCCGCCTGTCGGGGTTCTGAGTGGGGAGCGGAGATGGGCGTTGGACGGCATGGTGGCTCCGCACCCCCTCTCTTGGAATTTCTAAGGCTTAGCGGAAGGGCCAAGCCCAAGAAATTCCATTCTCCCCCGCCTGGGGGGAGATGGGCGCCGGTGGCTGCGGGAGAATTGAACGAATTGCTCGCGGATCGTTCAATCTAAATCTGGGTCAGTTTGCCTCACGTGTTGGTACATCGGAGGCATTCTCGCATGATGGGGCCGGGCGGGGATAAGTCTGCCGGATGTGCCGGCAGGCGGGCCGTTTGGGCACGCGATACGCAGCGGGCAGGGGTGGTTTCGGCGGATTGGGGCAGGAGAGCAGACCTATTTCGCCGCTGGATTGCCACTGAGATGAACGGGACATGACCGATTGTTCAGCGATGGGCGGGTGAGCATGGCCCGCTCCTTGACACCAACACCCACCTCGCTGTATCTAGCCAATCAGTTAGCTAACCGATCAGTTAGGAACGGACGTGCAGCCCGAGCAGCTCAGCCTCACCCTCTCGGCTATCGCCGACCCCACCCGCCGGGCCATCCTGATGCGGCTGATGGATGGGGAAGCGTCGGTCAAGGAACTCGCGGCGCCGTTCGAGATGAGCATCCCGGCGATCTGCAAGCATCTCAAGGTGCTCGAGGGCGCGGGGCTCATCAGCCGTGGCCGCAACGCGCAGCTCCGGCCCTGCCGGCTCGAGGCACAGCCGCTGCGCGACGCCGTCGGCTGGATCGAGGAGTTCTCAAGCTTCTGGGACACGAGCCTCAACCGGCTCGATGGGCTGCTCGAGCGGCTGCAATCGGCCGATCCATCGGCCAAGAAGAACTGAGGCGCGCCATGGAGCACGACCCGATGGAACAGCGCGAGCTCGTTATCACGCGCCGGCTCAAGGCGCCCCGCGAGCTCGTCTGGCGCACCTTCGAGGACCCGTATTTGCTCGCCCAGTGGTGGGGCCCCGAGAACTTCACCTCTGACATCACCAGGCTCGAATTCCGCGCCGGCGGCGAGTGGCACGTCACCATGCACAGGCCCGACGGCACCGAGCATCCGGTGCGCTACCAGTTCGTCGAGATCGTTGCGCCCGA
>JBKJMF010000389.1:0-5850 GCA_046596525.1 Devosia sp.
CGAGCCGGAGTTGCCTAATGATCACGTTCGTCGATGCCGAGACCAAGAACCGCCGCACCTCGGGGGTCATTCCCCTGCATGGCGAAGCGGGCTTTGCCGGTATGCGCAAGGCCGGACGGCTGACGGCCGAGGCGCTCGACCTCTTGGTCGATGCGGTCAGGCCCGGCGTCACCACGCTGGCGCTCGACCAACTCGCCTATGAGTTCGCCCGCGATCACAACGCCATCCCGGCGACCCTGTTCTACAAGGGCTATCGCCACTCGATCTGCACCTCGATCAACCACGTCGTCTGCCACGGCATCCCCAACGAGCGCGCGCTGCGCGAGGGCGACATCGTCAACATCGACCTGACGCTGATCGTCGACGGCTGGTACGGCGACAGCTCCCGCATGTACCCGGTCGGCGAGATCACCCGGAAAGCCGAACGCCTGATCGAGGTGACCTACGAAAGTCTCGAAGCCGGCATCGCCGCTGCAAAGCCCGGCAACACCACCGGCGACATCGGCGCCGCCATCCAGGCCCATGCCGAAGCCGAGCGCACCAGCGTCGTCCGCGATTTCGTCGGCCACGGCGTCGGCCAGCTGTTCCACGATGTGCCCAACATCATGCACTTCGGCGTGCCGGGCACCGGCGTACCGCTACGGCCCGGCATGATCTTCACCATCGAGCCGATGATCAACCTCGGCCGCCCGCACGTGAAAATCCTCTCCGACGGCTGGACCGCCGTCACCCGCGACCGCACGCTTTCGGCGCAGGCCGAGCACTCGATCGGCATCACCGAAACCGGCAACGAGATCTTCACGCTCTCGCCGCGCGGTCTGTTCAACCCGCTCGACGCCCGCCGCTAGCCGATGGCCAAAGGGGAAAAGCCCGCGCCCGAAGGCCTCGGCTAAGCCGCCACCCCGCATTATCTCGGCCATCGCGAACGGGCGCGGCAAAAATTCCTCGCCGTCGGCGCCGACGCGCTGCAGGACTACGAACTGCTCGAACTGGTGCTGCAGATCGTCATCCCGCGCAAGGACACCAAGGGCATCGCTAAGGACCTGATGGCCCGCTTCGGTTCCTTCTCCGGCGTGTTGAGCGCGCCGCCGGCCCGTCTCGCAGAGATCAAGGGTTTAGGCGAAATCTCGGGCACCAACCTCAAGATCATCCAGGCCGCCGCGCAGCGCTTCGCCCGCGACCGCGTGTCCGCCGAGCTGCCCATCCTCAGTTCCTGGTCCGCGCTGATCGACTATTGCCGCTCGCAGATGGCCTTCAACGATGTCGAGCAGTTCCGCATCCTGTTCCTCGACAAGAAGAACCGCCTGATCGCCGACGAAGTGCAGCAAACCGGCACGGTGGATCACACGCCGGTCTATCCGCGCGAAGTGATCAAGCGGACGCTGGAGCTGTCGGCGACGGCGCTGATCCTGGTCCACAACCACCCCTCCGGCGACCCGGCGCCATCCTCGGCTGACGTGCAGATGACGCGCCAGATCAACGACGTGGCGCGGCCGCTGGGGATCACGGTGCATGACCACATCATCATCGGGAAGTCGGGGCACTCGTCGATGAAGGGGCTCAAGCTGATCTGACCGTCCGGCCCACCACCCCGATCACCAGCGCCCCGAGGACCAGAACCGCCGCGACACCAAATGTGATCCGCATCCCGGCAGCGACCGCATCGGCAGACGCGGTCGTGATGTCGGCCGCCGCTGACCCAAGCGCGAACACCGCCCCCATGACGGACGCGCCTGTAATGAGCCCGAGATTGCGCGACAGGTTGAGTATCCCCGAAACGACGCCCCGCTGGTCGCCGGCGACATCTGTCATCACCGCAGTGTTGTTGGCGGCCTGGAATAGCTGATAGCCCGGAGTCAGGACGACGATGGCCGCCACATAGCCCGCAATGCCGAACGCCGCGGGAACGATCGACAGCGCAGTTGCACCAGCCGCCATGGCGATGAGCCCGAAGATAACCATCAACGACGCACCGAGGCGGTCGACGATACGGCCGGCCAGCACCCCGCTCAGCGCCGAGACGATCGGGCCAATCGACATAACGATACCGGCCAGAGCGGGGTCGAGCCCGAGCGCACGGGACAGATAGAACGGTCCGACCACCAGCGTTGCCATCATCACCGTCGAGACGAGCGCGCTCATTGCCAGGCTCGCACTGAGGGCGGAACTGCGGAACACCGCCAGCCGGATCAATGGGGACGCGACCTTCGCCTGGGCCAGCACGAAGAGACCAGCTCCAAGGCCGGCGGCCGACAGCAAGGTGATATTGAGCGGCCCGAAACTGCCGCGCCCGATGGTCATCGCAAGCGCATATGCGGCGAGCGTCAGGGCAAGCAGCAGCGTGCCCACGCTGTCGAAACCGGCCCGGTCCGCCTTCGCGGCGCTGCGATCAACCGGCAGGTGGCGATAGGCGAGGACGAACGCCAAGAGACCTAGTGGGACGTTGACGAGGAAGAGCGACTGCCAGCCGAACGAGGCAATCAGCACGCCACCGAGCGACGGACCGAGCGCAGTGCCGACAGCCGACATCGTCCCCAGCAGCCCCATGGCTCGCCCGGTCTGCGCCTTGGGCACCGTGTCCCCTATGAAGGCCATGGTGAGCGCCATCATGATGGCCGCGCCGAGCCCCTGCACCGCCCGCGCCGCGATCAGCAGCCATAGCGTCGGCGCCGCACCACAGGCGACCGAGGCAACCGTGAACAGCGCGATCCCGACCATCAGCAACCGTCGCCGGCCGATGATGTCACCGAGCCGTCCGACGCTGACGATCAGGGTGGTGATGGCGAGCAGATAGGCGAGGACGATCCACTGCACGTCCTGGAACGACGCGTCGAAGGCCTCCGCCAGGGTCGGTAACCCGACATTGGCGATGCTGGTGCCGAGCGAGGAGAGCAGCATCGACAGCGAAAGGCCGGCGAGCGCCAACCGAGCCGCGGGCTTCTGTTCTGCATCCACAACGGCTGCCTCACTCATCGGGCGTTCGCCGCGGCGGGCTTGACCAGCGCGCCGACCAGCCGGCGCGCAACCGGTGCGACGACCAGCACGACCGGGAAGGCGATGAGCCATGAGGGTAGCCAGGCGCCGATCCAGAGGCTGACAAAGCCGTCAACCAGCCCCGCGTTGCGGAACGTGGCGATGCCCGAGACGATGAAGGACATGAGGGCCGAAAGAACGAAGCCGAATAATACGGGGGCAAAGCGGGCGGGCATGGTCGGAGAACTCCGTGGATGAAACCGACCTTCAACTAGTCTCTTGTCTGGCATGGCGAAAGACGCACCATTTGCACTTCATTCGTGCGTTTGACGCCATATCCGGATAGGATCGACGCATGTCGACGCCCGATCTCAACCTGCTTGTCACCCTCGATGTGCTGCTCGCTGAAGGCAGCGTGGCGCGCGCCGCCCAGCGGCTGCGGCTCAGCCCGTCGGCGATGAGCCGCGCCCTGGCACGGCTTCGTGAGACCACGGGGGATCCATTGCTGGTAAGGGCCGGACGCGGCCTCGTGCCCACGCCCCGGGCGCTCGAACTGCGCGAGCGGGTCAGTCAACTCGTCGAGGACGCGGAAGCGGTTCTGCGCCCGCAGGAGGTCCTCGACCTCAAGCAGTTGGTCCGAACCTTCACGCTGCGAACCAGCGATGGCTTCGTGGAGAACTTCGGACCGGACCTGATTGCTCGCGTCGGACAACGGGCACCCGGCGTGCGGCTACGCTTCGTCCAGAAGCCGGAAAAGGAGACTGCATCGCTGCGCGACGGCACCGTCGACCTCGAAACTGGCGTCGTGGACCAGACGACCGGACCGGAGGTGCGTGCGGTCGCTCTGTTCCGCGACCGGTTCATAGGTGTCGTGAGAATGGGCCACCCGCTGAGCGGGGCAGAAATCACGCCCACCAGCTATACAGCGGGCAGACATGTTCACGTCTCGCGGCGGGGGCACGACAAGGGGCTGATCGACGAAGCGCTGGGGCGGCTAGGGTTGCAGCGGGAGATCGTGGCGATCGTCGGCGGCTTTTCGGCAGCGCTGGCTTTGGCGCGGGCCTCGGACCTGATCGCCACGGTTCCTGAGCGGCACACCGGAAACCTGCGCGCTGGGATGATGAGTTTTCAGCTTCCGGTAGCGGTGCCGGAGATCACCGTGTCACTGCTCTGGCATCCACGGCTGGATGCCGACCCAGCGCATCGCTGGCTACGCGGTTGCGTTCGTGACGTTTGCGCGGAGCAAAGTGACGTCTTCGTCTAGTCAGACGCTTCGGGCGTTGGCGCAGTGCTCTTCGTTTGCAGCATCCGCCCGCGAACCGCCTTCACCACGCCCATCACGGCCTTGTTCGCCTTCAGCCGCTGCCGCAGCACCTGCCAGCCGAGATGGCCCTTCGCCGCCACCGTGCCCAGCGTCGTAAGCGGCACGTAGTGCTGCCGCACCGGCAGTTGCACGTTGCACCAATGGCGCTTCTCGTCGGTGAAGCCGGCGCCCATGTCGAACACCCGGTAGCCCGCGTCGAACACGGTCTGCATTACGCGCAGCAGGCACTGCTTGCCCGGCGAGCCGGTCTGGATCGTCGCGTCGTCGCTCATCGAGCTGATGAGGCAGAACAGCCGGTCGCCATGGGCGATGTTGTAGCGCACCGCAACGATCTCGCCGTTGAGCCGCAGCACGTGGAGGCGGATATCGACGCCCGAGACGGGCGCAACCGTGGCATCGTAGAACTCGCGCATGCCAGGCTCGACGAACGGATCGGCTACGCCCATCGCGACGAACCGGGCCGCGCGCTGGCGGAACATCACATCGAGCACGGGGACGGCGTCCGGGCCGTTGCGAACTTCCTCGAAGCCCACCTGCCCCAGCGCCTCGAGCCGCTCGCCCTGCTGGCGGTCGTGCTTGCGGCGTGATTTGGAGCGCTGCGTGGTGTTGGCGTCATCCCAATTGCTGAACTGCGCGCGGTACAACGTCTCCGCTTCGATCGACTCGCCGAGCTCGGCGAAGATGTCGACGCCGTCGACAAACAGCTGCGGTACGGATTTCAGGTAGATCAGGTCGGCACCCTCGAGCGTACCGAGCATGGCGGACCAGAGCGCGGCGCGCTCGACCGAGCCCAGCGTTGCGAGGCGTGCCTGGTCGACCAGCGGGGCGTTGCAGCCGACATGCGGCCCGGGGAACCACGACAGCAGCCGTACGCCCTTCGCGCGTCGCCGCCACAGCGGCAGCAGGGCCACGGCTTCGCCGTCGAGTTCGGCGGTCAGGTAGAACTGATCCGCCTCGGCAATGCCGAGCGCCGCGACCCAGGCGCGGGTGAAGGCGGAACTCTGTCCCGGAGACTCGATGGCGCCGGCTTCGAGCGCGGCCCACACCGCATCGACGTCGTCGATGCGATGCGCCAGCTTGAAGGTCACCACCGGAACGACGGTCAGCCGAGGCGGGTGTACTGGCTCTGTGTGTTCTGCAAAGGCTTCTAGAGCCATCAACGCATCCTCGTCCAAGGTTGCGGCGACTATCGGGACAGCAGGTGAATCCGCTGTTGACGTTGGCGTGATCGGCTGCGCGGCAGCCGGATTTCGGCCGTGACGGTTAAGCCGCGCTTACCCGAATTGCTGCAGAACCGGGAAGGTCTCGAGGAACCAGTAGGAGATGCGGGTGAACTGTCCCGTGAGGAACAGTAGCCCGGTGATCACGAGGAAGCCGCCCATGATCTTCTCGACCGTCCCGAGGTGCTTCTTGAAGCTCGAAAAGAAGGTGAGGAACGGCCCGATTGCGACGCCGGCGAGGAGGAACGGCACGCCGAGCCCGAGCGAATAGAGCCCCAGCAGCGCCGCGCCATCGAGCGCTGTCTCCTTGGTCGAGGCGACCGCGAGGATCGC
>JBKJMF010000455.1:0-5504 GCA_046596525.1 Devosia sp.
TTGATCTCGAGCAGGTCGTCGCGGCTCATGCCGGGCTTGCGCGGCACGCCGGCGGTGACGATCACCACGTCGGCGCCGACGATATCCTTGTATTCCGAGGTCCCCTTGAGGATGGCGTTGAAGCCTTCGACCGGGCCCGACTGGCTGAGATCCAGCGCCTTGCCCTGCGGCACGCCGTCGACCACGTCGAACAGGATCACATCGCCCAGCTCTTTGGTCGCGGCCAGAAGTGCCAAAGTGCCACCAATCTGTCCCGCACCGATCAGAGCGATCTTCTTGCGCGCCATCCACCGAACCCCGTTTTGCTTATGCTGGAAATTGCGCGCTCCTATTAACCCTAGAGGGTGACGGGGGCAAGTCAGCCGTTGGGGTAACGACAGGAAGGTGACCGGATTGACGGCGGATCGACCAGCCCCTAAATATGACTACATGTAGTCACGGCTGGAGACGCATCATGAAGTATGTTCAGTTGCGAGATGCGAAGGCGAGACTGTCGGAGATCATCGACGACGCCATGGACGGCGAGTTCACCATGATCACTCGACACGGAAGCCCGGTCGCCGCGCTGATTTCTGTTTCCGCCGCTGATCGCCTGCCGGAAGAAAAGCGCCTCCGCCTCGTCGATCATTTGGTCAAGTTTCCAGGCCCCATAGAGATCGACAAGGATCGTCGCCCTCCCCGTGAGTTCGATTTGTGAGGGGATACCTTCTCGACACGTCCATCATTTCGATCCTCCATCCCGGCCGACCCGAAGCCACGCCCGAGTTTCTGGATTGGCTGGGACGCAACGACCATCTTGCGCACCTCTCTACGGTATCGATCTTCGAACTGTCCCAGGGCGTCGGCAAGCTGAGACGTGCAGGAGCAAATGCCCGCGCGGAGGCGTTGAGCGACTGGCTCGACGCGTTGGTAGACAACTTCGAAACACGCATGCTCGACTTCAACGTCGGGATTGCCCGATGGGCTGGAAATCTATCGGATGCGGCAACTGCGATTGGGCGGCACCCTGGTGTGGCGGATATCCTCATTGCAGCGACCGCCAAGTCGTATGGCTTGACCCTGCTTACGCACAACTTGCGCCACTTCGAGCCGCTCGATATCGGCGCGGTTGATCCATTGGTGCGGTTGCCGGACTAGCCCTGCGCCGTCCCGTCCTCCCGATGCGCCGCGCCGAGATATTCCGCCGACTGCATCTCGATCAGCCGCGACACGCAGCGCGCGAACTCGGCCTTGGTCTTGTCGTCCTGGCCCAGCTCGTCGAGCGGCACCGCAAAGCTCGCCGCCAGCTTCGCCCCGCGGTCGTAAAGCGTATCCACCAGCAGAACAAACCGCTTCGCCGCGTTCGATTTCAGCCGGTCGAACTGCGGCACGTGGTCAATCATTACCGCCTCGTAGGCATGGCTGAGCTTCAGGTAGTCCCGTGCGCCCAGTGGTTTCTCGCACAGCTCGGCGAATTCAAACCGCGCCGCCCCCATCGCCGTCCGCGGCACCGGTATCACCCGTCCCAGCGAATGCAGCTCCGCCGGCTCGCCCGCCGCCCCACCGGTAAGCTTCAGCCATAGCCGGTCCATCGCCGCATCGACCTCGGGCCCGGTGCCGAACCGGTACACCGCCTCGCCCTCGAACTTCAGCCGCCGGTAGTCGGTCGGCCCGTCGAGTTCGACGATCTCGGCATGCCGCTTCAGCTCGGCGATGAATGGCAGCACCAGCTGCCGGTTGAGCCCGTTCTCATAGAGATCGTCCGGCCGCGTGTTCGACGTCGCAACGATCGTCACCCCGCCCGCGAACAGCTTGTCGAACAGCCGCCCCAGCAGCATCGCATTGGTGATGTCCTGCACCTGGAACTCGTCGAGGCACAAGAGCCGCACCTCATCGAGCAGCGGCTTCACCACCGCCGCCACCGGATCGGCGCTGTCGGATTTGCCCTTCGCTGAAGCGCGAAACTTCGCGATCGCCTCGTGCATCTCGTCCATGAACTCATGGAAATGCACGCGCCGCTTCTGCGCCGTGGGCGCCAGCGAGAAGAACAGATCCATCAGCATGGTCTTGCCGCGCCCGACCTGCCCGACGAGATAAACCCCCCGCACCGGTTCCGGCCCGCCGAACAGCCCCGACAGGAACCCGCGCGAGCCATTCTGCGCGGCCAGCTCCACGGCTACGCGATCGAGCGCCGCCGCGGCCTTGAACTGCAATGGATCGGGAGTGAGCGCGCCGCTCGTCGTCAGCGCGTTCAGTTTGTCGGTGATTGGTGTGCCTGCAGGCCCCCGCCGCCGGCTTGTCACCCTTAGCCGACCATCGTGATGCCCTGGCCGCCCGCCAGAGTGCCGATGAACTGGTTGCCGCTGACGATCAGCGAAGCGATGATGTCGCCGGCCTCGTCGAACAGCTGCACCTGGCTACCCACCAGCTGCCAGCTCGCCACCACCTTCAGGCCCGGCAGCGAACAACCCGGCGTCGAGGCGCGATAGCGCGACGTGCCTGATTTCGCCGTCTGGGTGAGGTTCAGCTTGCACTGCTCGGCGCCCGAAACCACCGTCCAGCCGCCCAACAGCTTGTCGACGGTGAGCCCGGTCGAAAGATCGCGCCCCGATGCCTGCGGCACCGAACCCACCCCGCCGAGCGTGGCGAACGACCCGTCGGCATTGGCCACCTGTGCCGGCTGCCCGATCTCGCCCGGCGTACCAAGCTGCGCCGGCTGCGCCAGCGATGCCTGCTGCACGGTGCTGCCCGGCAGGACGCTGAGGTCCGAGGTGGCAACGGGCGTGTTCTGGATCGGGGTGATACTCTCGGTCGAGGCGATGCTGGTCGTGGTCACGCCGCTCGAGGCGCAGCCGCTGAGCGCAAGCGCCAACCCGGCAATCACCACCATGGAAACGCTTGCGCGTCTCGAACTCATCATCGGCCCTGCTCCGCCAGATGGTTAAGAAAAAATGACCGGGCGATATAGCGTGAAGGAAGCGCCCGGTTCAACCGCCGAAGCCAGCTTTTCCTATACCGGGAGCAATGTGGCAGAGTTAGGACTCCGCCGCCCCGCGCACAGCTTGATCCGGTTTTGCCTTCGGCGCCGCGCCCGCATCGGTCGCCCGATGGATCGCCAGCAGCAGGAACGCCACCCCCAGCGCCAACAGAAGCGAGGCATTCCGCAACACCGCATCCAGCACCGCCAGCGTCGCTCCACCCCACCGCCCACCGAGCAACGTCCGCGTCTCGACAATGCTGCGGTAGGCATCGGCGGGCCGGAACTCCGACGGCAGGATGGCGCGGATCTCCGGCGTATCCACCCACTGCGCCAGCGGCTTGGCAGCCGGATAGGGCAGCTCCTCATGCGGCAGGCTCTCGTACTTCGCCAGGTCGCCGCTCGCGAGGTACTCCGTCAGGTGCACCTGCCAGACATCCATCTTGTCCCTCATCCGATCCAGCGCCCGCCAGGTCGCTATGTTGGTCACCGCCACCACCGCGAGCACGATCAGGAACACCCAGGCCGAACTCGCCCGGTTGAGCCACTTGCCGCGCGGACCAAAACTCAGCAGCGCCACATAGTTCAGCACCACCAGCATCGGGATCACCGCGAGATAGCGCGAATTCAGCACATCGGTGGAGCGGCCATGCGCCACCACTATGATCTGCGCCGCCACCCAGCCCGCCGCGCCGATGACGAACCACAACCGGTGGTCGAAGGCCGGTGGTTGCCGCATCGTCCGGATGAACAGCAGCACGATCGGCAACTGCACGATCAGCACCCCGACAACGCTGGTCAGCGGCAGGCTCGCCAGCTCGACCACCGCCGAAAACAGCTGCATCACGTCATGCGCCTTGTAGCGATCATGATATGGCAGGTTCGGCACGAACGCGATCATCGCGACCCCGAGCCCCACCAGCACCACCACCGCCACCCACTCGACCGGCGCGTTCCGTCGCCCGCCACGCAGCATCTGGATGGCGCAAACCAGCGCCGCCACCAGCGGCGTCACCGCCCCCGATGCCATCGACAGATAGGCGAGGACGCACATCGCGACCCCGAGCGCCCAGCGCCACGAGAACCCCGGCTGGCCGATGCACCACCTCAGCCCCAGCACCGAGAAGATGATGACGAAGTAGAAATGGGCATTCATGCCCATGGTGATGATCTCGGTCTCCATCGGCGGCCCGAACAACACGAGGCAGAACGCGATCAGCTTCAGCCGGTGCACCGCCGGCAGCAGCGGCAGCAGCACCGCCGCAAAGCCCGTCGCGAACCCGGCGTAGATCAGGCCGTTCACCGCCATCTGCAGCCGCACGTTCCACTCGCCCGCCAGCTCGAAAGTGACGAGGTTCAGCAGCCGCGAAGTGAAAATGATGTGCTCGTTGAGCCGCGACAGCAGCGACCAGATCGTCAGCTGGCCATCGAGATAGGGCTTGTAGAGCCCGGCCGCCCCGGCATCCCGCTCATCGAAGAACGGCAGCGGGCTGCCATAGATCGACACCACCAGCAGCCGGATGCTGAACACCACGAGAAACAGCGCCGCCAGCGCCGAAAGCGTTGGAAACCGCTCGGCACGTCCGGCGCTAACAGCCGTAACTCCCGGCTGCGTCGCCGCCCCCTCGACCGTCAGCTCCATACTGCCGCGCTCATCGCCGCAGCATCTCCGCCACCAGATCATCGGCCAGGATCTTGCCGTCCTCCGCCTCTTCCTCCGGCAGCTCGATCGCAATCCCCTTGGGCCCATACACCCCCGGCAGCCCCGGCAAGCCGCTGTCGCCGCCCTCCTTGGGATGAAACCCATGCGCCTTCAACGCCGCGATCAGCACGCGGGCGACGGAAGGATCCTCGATCTCGGCGATGGTTTGGTACAGCTTATGCGAACTCCCACCGGAGCGCTTTCAGGAAAAGTTCAGAGACTTTTCCGGTTCGAAAGCGCGACAAAGCAAAGACTACGCGAACTCCCGCGTGACCATCATCTGCTTGATCTCGGCGATCGCCTTGGCCGGGTTCAAGCCCTTGGGGCAGACCTTGGTGCAGTTCATGATGGTGTGGCAGCGATACAGCTTGAACGGATCCTCGAGATTGTCGAGCCGCTCCTCCTTCGCCTCGTCGCGGCTGTCGATCAGCCAGCGATAGGCCTGCAGCAGCACCGCCGGCCCGAGATACTTGTCGCCCTGCCACCAGTAGCTCGGGCACGAGGTCGAGCAGCAGGCGCAGAGGATGCATTCGTACAAGCCGTCGAGCTTGGCGCGGTCGTCGCGTGTCTGCAGCCATTCCTTCTCGGGCGCCGGCGTCGTGGTCTTCAGCCATGGCTCGATCGAGCGGTGCTGGTCGTAGAAGGTGGTGAGGTCTGGCACCAGGTCCTTGACCACCGGCATGTGCGGCAGCGGATAGACGCTGACATGGCCTTTGATCTCGTCCATGCCCTTGGTGCAGGCCAGCGTGTTCGCCCCCGCGATGTTCATCGAGCACGACCCGCAAATCCCCTCGCGGCACGAGCGGCGCAGCGTCAGCGTCGGGTCGACCTTGTTCTTGATCCACA